>CANJNX010000169.1 GCA_947475495.1 Comamonadaceae bacterium
ACTTTCCCAGTGGCTCCTCGGGCGAGGAACGCCAACAAGCCAAGTTCCGCTTCTTGGCGGAGTTTTACGAACACCATCGCGATTTAAAAAGCCAGCGCGAATTCGTACTGTGCGGCGACATCAACATCGCCCACCAAGAGATTGACCTCAAGAACTTCAAAGGTAATAAAAAGAACTCGGGCTTTTTGCCAGAAGAGCGGGCGTGGATGAGCAAGCTGCTGAGTGAAGCGGGCATGGTGGATGTCTACCGCCAGTTAGAGCCCACGGCCACCGATGCGGCTTACACCTGGTGGAGCAACCGCGGCCAAGCATATGCAAAAAACGTGGGCTGGCGTTTGGACTACCACCTGGCCACCCCCGCATTGGCTGCGGGGGCAAAAACCCACGCCGTTTACAAAGAAGTGAAATTTTCAGACCATGCGCCGCTAACGATTGCGTATGACTGGGCGGTGTAAGGACTTCACTTTACTGCGCTGGCTTTTCCCGAAACACCCAACGGCGCAGTTTGCCCAAGAAGTGTTCAATATCATCCATCACGGTAAACACCGACGGAATCACCAATAGGCTGAGCACCGTGGAGGTGATTAAGCCGCCGATCACTGCAACCGCCATGGGACTGCGAAAACTGCTGTCGGCAGCGCCCCATCCTGCGGCAAGCGGCACCATGCCAGCGCCCATCGCCAACGTGGTCATGACAATGGGGCGGGCCCGTTTGTGACAGGCATCGATTAAGGCATCAAAGCGGCTCATCGGTGCCGCCACGGGGTGGCCGTCAGCGCCATCATTTCCACGCCGCGCAAGAATGGCGTACTCCACCAACAAAATCGAATTCTTGGTGGCAATACCCATGAGCATGATGAGCCCAATGAGCGAAGGCATGGAGAAACTTTTATCGGCAATTAAGAGCCCGACAAAAGCGCCACCCAGTGAGAGCGGCAAGGCCGCCAAAATAGTGAAGGGGTGTAAGAAGTCTTTGAACAGCAAGACCAACACAATGTAAATACACAACACGCCCGTGAGCATGGCCAAGCCAAAACTGGCGAACAGTTCGCCCATCACTTCGGCGTCACCCAAGGTGAGTTGCTTTACCCCGGCAGGAAGGTTTTTGATGGCGGGGAGTTTGTCTACGGCGGCAGTGACATCTCCCAATGCAGCACCCGAGAGTTCGACTTCAAAGGTGATGTTTCTGCTGCGATTCAAACGGTCAATGACAGCCGGGCCGCCCGTGACTTCCAGCGTTGCGACTTGGCTGAGCATGACCGGACCCTTGGCGCCAGGAATGGCAAGGCGGCCTAAGACATCGAGGTCTTGCCGCGCAGATTGTTCGAGTTTGACGATGATGGGAACTTGGCGTTGGCTTAAGTTGAGCTTGGCTACAGCAGTGTCGTAGTCGCCCACCGTGGCAATGCGCAAGGTGTCACCAATCGCACTGCTAGTTACTCCGAGATCCGCCGCGCGAACGAAGTCAGGGCGCACAGCGATTTCTGAACGTATCAAACTGGCACTCGAGGTGATGCTGCCCAAGCCGGGGATGGTGCGCAAGTCTCTTTCAACCGAGGCAGCCGCAAGCGTTAAGGCTTGCGGGTCTTCTCCCGCAAGCACGAGCACATATTTCTCACCCGAGCCACCCAAGCCGACTTTGCTGCGCACGCCAGGCAGGGTCGACATCGCAGCACGAATATTGTTTTCAATGCCTTGCTTGCGCGGGCGTTTGCCGCGTTCACTCAAAAGAACCGTGAGCGTGGCTTTGCGGACCTCGGACGCGCCCGCGGGCGCAAAAGGATCGGAGCCCGCAGCGCCACCGCCGATGGTGGTGTAAATGCTTTGGATGTGCTCTACCTTGGTTAGGAGTTTGCGAGCAGCTTCTGCGGTGTCGCGGGTTTGGGCCAAGGTCGCGCCCGGTGGCAGTTCAAGGTACACCTGGGTTTGCGAGTTGTCATCCGGCGGAATAAAACCCGTCGGCAACAAGGGAATCAGCATGATGGAGCCGACAAAAAACGCGGCCGCTCCTGTCATGGTGATCCAGCGGTGGGTGAGTGCCCAGCGGCTGGTCTTTAAGTAAGCCGGCATCCAAAAGGGTTCTTTGTGGCCGCCCTTGCTGGGTTTCATCAGGTAGGCCGCCATCATAGGTGTGAGCACCCGCGCCACCACCAAAGATGCAAACACCGCCAAGGCCGCCGTCCAACCAAACTGTTTGAAAAACTTGCCTGGAATTCCGCTCATAAATGCGGTGGGCAAGAAAACGGCAATCAAGGTGAAGGTGGTGGCAATCACTGCCAAGCCAATTTCGTCAGCCGCTTCCATTGCCGCTTGCATGGGGGTTTTACCCATGTCCAAGTGGCGTTCAATGTTTTCCACTTCGACAATCGCATCGTCCACCAACACGCCAATCACCAAAGACAAGGCCAAAAGCGTAACGGTGTTGATAGAAAAACCAAGGTAAGCGATGCCAATGAAAGCGGGGATTACCGACAGCGGCAAGGCTACTGCAGACACAAACGTGGCTCGCGCATTGCGCAAAAAGAGCCACACCACAATCACCGCGAGTACCGCGCCTTCTAACAACATGATCATTGAGCCTTCGAACTCTTCGGCAACGGGTTGCACAAAGTCAAAGGCTTGGGTGAGTTCCAAGTCGGGGTGTTGTTGTTGGAGTTCTTTGAGTGCAGCTTGAACCGCAGCGCCCACTTCGACCTCACTGGCGCCTTTGCTGCGCGTCACCTCAAAACCGACTACGGGCACGCCGTTCAACAGTGCGAGTGCGCGGGGCTCGGCCACGGTGTCTTTCACAGTTGCTACTTCATCAAGGCGTATGCGTTGGCCGTTGTTCAAGGCCAACTCTAGGCTCGCGAGTTCCTCCGCCGTTTTGACCGTGGCCAGCGTGCGCATGGGTTGTTCGCTGCCCGCCAAATCGGCGCGACCGCCTGCGCTTTCGGTTTGTACTTGCTTGAGTTGGCGAGAAATTTCCGCAGCGGTTGCGCCCAGGCTTTGAAGCTTCATGGGGTCCAGTGCCACTTCGACTTGGCGATTCACACCGCCTACGCGGGCCACCGAGCCCACACCTTTCACACCCAACAATCGCCGCGCAACAGTGTTGTCCACAAACCAGCTCAGGGCTTCGTCGTCCATGCTGGGTGCGCGCACGGTAAAGGCCAAGATGGGCGCACCCGAGAGGTTGATTTTGCTGACCACCGGATCGCGTACATCGCTTGGCAACTCGGAGCGCACGCTTTGCATGGCCGAGCGCACATCATCCACTGCCTCTTGGGTTGGCTTTTCTAAACGAAACTCTGCCGTCACCAAGACGCCGCCGTCTTGGACCTTGGTGTAAATGTTTTTCAAACCCTGCAAAGGCGCAATCGCGTTTTCTAATTTGCGCGCGACTTCAGTCTCGAGCTGTGCAGGTGCAGCGCCTGGCAAGGAGGCGCTGACGGCGACCGTGGGGAGCTCAAGGTCAGGGAACTGTTGCACCTTCATGGACTTGAAGGCCAAGATGCCAGCAAACGTCAGCATCACAAAGAGCATGACAGCCGGTATCGGATTTTTAATCGACCATGCGGAGACGTTCATAGCAGTAGCCTCTTATTTGGCAGCAGCAAGCGCGGGAACGACTTTGACCAAGTCGCCTTGGCTTAAGAAACTTCCGCCGCTGGCAACCAACTTGTCTTCAGGACCTACGCCGGTCTTGATTTCGAGGTGGTCACCGACCATGCGGCCGGTTTGTACTTTGAGTTGGCTGACCAAGTTGTCAGCGCCCACGCGGTACACATAGCTAAAGCCATCACG
>CANJNX010000170.1 GCA_947475495.1 Comamonadaceae bacterium
CAGTGAGTTTCGGGAGTTCTTTCCTAAGAATGCGGTGGAATATTTCGTCAGTTATTACGATTACTACCAACCCGAAGCGTATGTTCCGCAGCGCGATTTGTTCATTGAAAAAGACTCGGCCATCAACGAGCACATTGAACAAATGCGCCTGTCTTGCACCAAAAGCGTTTTGGAGCGGCGTGATGTGGTGATCGTAGCCACTGTCTCCGCTATCTACGGCATTGGACAGCCTGAGGCCTACCACAAAATGGTGATGACATTGCGCGCCGGTGACAAGCTTGGACAACGCGACATGATTATTCAGTTGGTGCGCATGCAGTACCAACGCAACGACATGGATTTCTCGCGCGGCACCTTTCGCGTCAGAGGTGACACGATTGATATTTTCCCCGCTGAACACAGCGAGATGGCGATTCGCATTGAACTCTTTGACGACGAAATCGAATCTTTGCAGCTTTTTGATCCGTTGACAGGACGCATTCGGCAAAAAATTCCACGCTTTACGGTTTACCCCAGCAGCCATTACGTCACACCGCGAGAGCAGGTGTTGATGGCGGTGGAGACCATCAAAGTGGAGCTTGCCGATCGGCTCAAAGAGTTTGTCAGCCAAGGCAAGTTGGTCGAGGCCCAGCGCTTAGAGCAGCGTACGCGCTTTGATTTGGAAATGTTGAGTGAAGTAGGGCACTGCAAAGGCATTGAAAACTATTCTCGCCATTTGTCGGGCGCAGCCCCAGGCGAGCCGCCTGCCACATTGACAGACTATTTGCCCAAAGATGCACTGATGTTCTTGGATGAGAGCCACGTTTTGATTGGACAGTTTGGCGGCATGTACAACGGCGACCGCTCACGCAAAACCACTTTGGTGGAATACGGGTTTCGTTTGCCCAGCGCCTTAGACAACCGCCCATTGAAGTTTGAAGAGTTTGAAACCAAGATGCGCCAAGCGATTTTTGTGTCTGCCACCCCTGCGCAATGGGAAAAAGACCACGCAGGGCAGGTCGTAGAGCAGTTGGTTCGGCCTACCGGCCTCGTCGATCCCGAGGTGGAAGTGCGTCCCGCGACCTCGCAAGTCGATGATGTGCTCCAGGAAATTCGCATTCGGGTCGATAAACACGAACGCGTTTTAATCACCACGCTGACCAAACGTATGGCCGAGCAGCTCACCGACTATCTGACAGACAACGGTGTCAAAGTGCGCTATTTGCACAGTGATATTGATACGGTGGAGCGGGTGGAGATTCTTCGCGATTTAAGGCTAGGCGCCTTTGATGTGTTGGTGGGCATCAACCTGCTGCGCGAAGGTATTGATATTCCTGAGGTCTCCTTGGTGGCTATTTTGGACGCCGACAAAGAGGGTTTTTTGCGCTCGGAACGCTCATTGATTCAAACCATTGGCAGGGCAGCGCGCAACCTCAATGGGCGGGCTATTTTGTACGCTGACAAGGTCACCGAGTCGATGAAAAAAGCCATCGATGAGACCGTGCGCCGCAGGGCCCGGCAGGTTGCGCACAACCTTGCCCACGGAATCACCCCCCGCAGCATTGTCAAAGAAGTGCGCGATTTGATCGATGGCGTTTACAGTGAAAAAGCAGGCAAAGAAGCCGAGCGTTTAGAACGCGATGCCATGCAACGCGCCCAAGTGGAAGACATGAGCGAGAAAGACATTTCCCGGGAAATCAAGCGTTTGGAGAAGCTGATGATGGAACACGCCCGCAATTTGGAGTTCGAAAAAGCCGCCCGCGTCAGGGACCAATTGGGTATTTTGAAGGCGCAAGCCTTTGGTGCTCCTGGAACAGACAACGTATATATCCTTCCCCTAAAGGCCTGATAGCAAAAATTGTGACTGATCAGTCTACTTACCCGAGCAAAACAGTGGGATGTTGGTTATACTTGACTCCGTTAGTCAACTTAATGCGACTTTAGGAGTTTGCGATGCGTCTCACCACCAAAGGCCGATTTGCCGTTACCGCCATGATTGATCTGGGCCTGCGCCAGTCAAACGGTCCTGTCACGTTGGCTGCGATCAGCCAGCGCCAACAAATTTCCCTGTCCTACTTAGAGCAGTTGTTTGGCAAGCTGCGCCGCCATGAACTGGTGGAATCCACCCGTGGGCCAGGAGGCGGTTACACCTTGGCCCGAAAGGCCTCAGAGATTACGGTTGCCGACATCATTGTGTCTGTCGACGAGCCCATCGACGCCACCCAATGCGGTGGCAAAGAAAACTGTTTGGGTGAAGGTGCCCGCTGCATGACCCACGATTTATGGGCATCCCTCAATACCCGTATGGTGGAGTTTTTAAGCTCTATTACTTTGCAAAAATTGGTGGATGACCAATTGGCCAAAGGCCTGCAAGTAGAAGAAAAGCCCAGCTTAAAACGCGCTATCTCAGCTATGCCTGTGTCGCAACCGATTCGTATCAATGCGCCGAACTCGGTTTTTGCACTCGGAAACGCTTTTTCCAAACTCTAATTTTTTCTATTTGAATACCCATGGACTCCACTCCCCACTTCCCCATTTACATGGACTACAGCGCCACCAACCCTTGCGACGAGCGGGTAGTGGATGCCATGGTTCCATGGTTGCGTTCGCATTTTGGTAACCCCGCTTCCCGCAGCCACGCCTGGGGTTGGGAAGCAGAAGCCGCAGTTGAGAAAGCGCGCTGCCAAGTCGCGGATTTGATTGGCGCAGACCCCCGTGAAATCGTCTGGACTTCGGGAGCCACGGAGTCCAACAACTTGGCATTAAAAGGGGCAGCCCACTTTTACCAATCCAAGGGCAAACACCTTATCACCATCAAAACCGAGCACAAAGCGGTTTTAGACACCTGCCGCGAGCTCGAGCGCCAAGGTTTTGAAGTGACCTACCTTGACGTGCAAGACGACGGTTTGGTTAATTTGGACGCATTCAAAGCGGCCATTCGCCCCGACACCATTCTTGCCAGCGTGATGTTTGTGAACAATGAAATCGGTGTGATTCAAGACATCGCAGCCATCGGCGCTCTGTGCCGCGAAAAAGGCATTATTTTTCACGTCGATGCAGCGCAAGCCACCGGCCGTGTAGCGGTTGACTTAAGCGAGTTGCCTGTGGATTTGATGAGCTTGACCTCTCACAAAACCTATGGACCCAAAGGCATTGGCGCCTTGTTTGTGCGCCGCAAGCCGCGCATTCGATTAGAAGCCCAAATGCATGGGGGCGGCCATGAGCGCGGTATGCGCAGCGGAACCTTGCCAACCCACCAAATCGTAGGAATGGGCGAGGCCTACCGAATTGCAAAAGAAGAAATGGTCTCAGAAAACATTCGTATTCGCGCTTTGCATGACCGTATGCTGGCGGGTCTCAAAGACGTTGAGCAAGTGTTTATCAACGGCCACCTTGAAAAACGCGTGCCTCACAACCTCAACATGAGTTTTAACTATGTAGAAGGCGAGTCTTTGATGATGGGTATCAAAGGGCTGGCAGTCAGCAGCGGCTCGGCGTGTACGTCGGCAAGCCTGGAGCCCAGCTATGTGCTGCGTGCTTTGGGGCGCAGTGACGAATTGGCCCACAGCAGCCTGCGCATGACGATTGGACGCTGGACCACCGAGGCTGAAATTGACTCCGCCGTCGAAACCATCAAGCTCAATGTTGCCAAGCTGCGCGATTTAAGCCCGCTGTGGGATATGTACAAAGAAGGCATTGATATTTCCACCATCCAATGGGCTGCCCATTAAGTCATTAAATCTTATTGAATTGAAGAGGTAAAAACACCATGGCATATTCAGAC
>CANJNX010000171.1 GCA_947475495.1 Comamonadaceae bacterium
CGTATTACCTCTACCAAAGTGGGTTCTATTACTTCCATCCAAGCCGTTTACGTGCCAGCGGATGACTTGACCGACCCCTCTCCTGCGACCACCTTTGCGCACCTGGACTCCACCGTGGTGTTGTCGCGTGATATCGCCTCATTGGGTATCTACCCTGCGGTGGATCCTTTGGATTCCACCAGCCGCCAGTTGGATCCTTTGGTGGTGGGTGTGGACCACTACGAAACAGCCCGCGCTGTTCAAGGAACGCTGCAACGCTACAAAGAATTGCGCGACATTATTGCGATTTTGGGTATGGACGAATTGGCGCCAGAAGACAAATTGACCGTGGCACGCGCCCGTAAGATCCAGCGCTTCTTGTCACAACCCTTCCACGTGGCTGAAGTGTTTACGGGCTCACCCGGTAAGTACGTGTCCTTGGCTGAAACCATCCGCGGCTTCAAGATGATCGTCGCCGGTGAATGCGATCACTTGCCAGAGCAAGCGTTCTACATGGTTGGTACCATTGACGAAGCGTTCGAAAAAGCCAAAAAGGTCTAAGCCATGAACACCATCCACGTTGATGTGGTCAGTGCCGAAGAGTCCATCTTCTCTGGGGAGGCGCGTTTTGTGGCCGTGCCCGGAGAGTCGGGCGAGTTGGGAATTTACCCACGCCACACCCCGCTGATTACGCGTGTCAAAGCCGGTTCAGTGCGCATTCAAAAAACCGACGGCAGTGAAGAGTTTGTGTTCGTCGCCGGCGGCATTATTGAAGTGCAACCCAACTGCGTCACGGTTCTTTCGGACACCGCGATTCGGGGTAAAGACCTGGACGAAGAAAAAGCCAACGAAGCCCGTGCTTTGGCGCAAGAAGCGTTGAAAAATGCAAAAAGCGAAATCGATATGGCCATTGCCCAGTCTGAGCTTTCCACCTTGGTCGCCCAAATTGCAGCGTTGCGACGTTTCCAAAACAAGCGCTAAGACCTGTGGGCTGCTAAAGCCTTTAGAGCAAAAACCGCCCTCTCGGCGGTTTTTGTTTTTGTGGGTAGGATCAGCGTCTGAGACAACGAACAAGCCATGAACTACAACGCACCAGCCTGGTTACCAGGCGGGAATTTACAAACGATCTATGCCGCACGGTTTGCCCCAAACTATGCAGGTGCAGCGCCCGCTTACCGCCGTGAGCGTTGGGCCACTCCGGATGCTGACTTCATTGATCTCGATTGGCTCGGAGATGCATCATTGAGCGAAAAACCCTTGGTGGTCTTGTTTCATGGATTGGAAGGAAGCTCGCAAAGTCACTACGCTTTGGCTTTTGCCCACTATTGCAGGCTCAACAATCTGGCATTTGTCGTAGTTCACTTCAGAGGCTGCAGCGGCGAAATCAATCTGGCGCCGCGCGCGTACCATTCAGGTGACTTTGAAGAAATCGACTGGATTGTGAAAAGAATGCGCAGTGCAAGAACAGGCCCCATCTATTGCGTTGGCATCTCTTTGGGCGGGAACGCCTTGCTGCGCTGGGCGCAAGAAGCAGGTGAAATCGCAAAAGACACAGTACGTGCTGTGGCGGCGGTGTGTTCGCCGATCGATTTGGCTGCCAGCGGCAGGGCCATTGGCAAAGGATTCAATCGCCACGTGTATACGCGCATGTTTTTGCAAACGATGCGTCCCAAAGCACTGTTAAAGCTCACACAGTTTCCGAGGCTGTTTAATAAACAAGCAATGGAAAATGCACGAGACCTCTACGATTTTGACAACGTCTTTACGGCACCCTTGCATGGGTTTAAGAATACCGAAGATTACTGGGAAAGAGCCTCTGCCAAACCGCGCTTGCATGAGATCAAAATCCCAGCGCTGGTGGTCAACGCCTTGAATGATCCTTTTGTGCCCGCGAGCAGCTTGCCCCATGCTGCCGCAGTAGGCTCACATGTCACTTTATGGCAGCCAGCGCAAGGTGGCCATGTGGGATTTCCTATGGGCAATTTCCCTGCCCATTTAAAAACATTGCCAGAGCAAATAGGGACGTGGTTTGAACAATCGCAAGGAGGCGTCCATGGATGACATTGTGAAACAGGCCATGGCCAAATGGCCCAACGTTCCCGATTGCTACGGTTGGTTAGGATTGGATGCGCGTGGTAACTGGTATATGCGCGATGACCAAGCACAAGCTGCAGGTCACTTTGACAGCGGCAAACCAGGCGCCAAGGGGTCCTTGCTTCAGCATGAAAAACTCATTGACTTCATCGCCCGCAATTACAGCGCAAACGACGCTGGCTTTTGGTATTTCCAAAATGGACCGCAAAAGGTGTACTTGGAGTTAGAAGCCACACCGCTGGTTTGGAGGGTGAATGCCGATGGCGTGATCCACGCCCATACCGGCGTATTGGCGCATTTTCAACAATGCTTTGTGGATGAGCGCGGCTGGGTGTATTTAGAAACCGATCTCGGCTTTGGGCTGGTGCACACGCAAGACACCATTCACGTTGCCAAAGCCATAGAGATCCAACAATGGCCAGTTGAAGAAGTGCTGCTTAGCGACTTGCCACGCCGGTTTGGCTACCAAACCAGCCCCGCACGTGCGCTAAAAACTACTTAGCGGCTTCGACTGCAGGTTTTGCAGGTTCAGGAAACTTAGCGCCGGCAGCGTTGGCCATAAAGACCACAGCGCGGGCAATTTCATAATCAGAGAAATCGCCACCACCCTGCGCGCCCATGGCGTTTTTGCCCTTAAGAGCAGAGTTCCAAAGCGTTGCAAAACCGGTCTTGATACGCGGGGCCCAAGCAGCAGCGTCACCAAATTTAGGCGCGCCCGCCGCACCAGCAGCGTGACAGGCAACACATTGGGCTTTGTAAACCTCTTCACCGGTTTTCATTTCACGGTTGGCATCGCGAATTTCGATGGAGCCGACTTTTTGAATGCGCTCTGCAATGGACTTTTCCATGTCAGAGGAGCCCGCAGCGGGCTTGTTGGCAGAGGTCACGTAATAGACCAAACCAATGATCACAAAAATAGGGATCACAAAAGACGCTAAAACCGCCATTAACAATTGCTTGGGGTTTTTGACCGGACCTGTGTGGTCTTCTTCGTGTGCTTCAGGTTGGCTGTTATCGCTCATGGTGTCCTCAGAGTGGTCAAATGCATCAAAATCAAGCGGCGATTATAGCGGGGCGCACTGTGAAACGCCCTACAATCCAAGCCACACACAGTATGCGGCTGTAGCTCAGTGGATAGAGTATTGGCCTCCGAAGCCAAGGGTCGTGGGTTCGATCCCCGCCAGCCGCACCAGTCTTTGCCTGCAAAGCGTTTGCATACAATTGCTTTGGTAATTCAACCCAAGGCAATCTATGACCCACAGCGCATCCATTTTCCAGCCCTTTTCTTGCAAGTCACTTCACCTGCCTAACCGCATTGTGATGGCGCCAATGACGCGGTCTTTTTCGCCAGGGGGCGTACCAACCGATGCGGTAACGGCTTACTACCAACGCCGTGCGCAAGCTGCTGTAGGACTCATCATTTCCGAAGGAACCGTCGTTGAGCGCCCCGCTGCTGCGAACGACCCGAATGTTCCCCACTTTTACGGAGATGCAGCACTTGCAGCATGGCAGCGCGTGATTGAGGGTGTGCACGCCTGCGGTGGCGTGATGGCGCCGCAGTTGTGGCATGTGGGCGCAGTGCGCAACCGCCGCACGGACTGGCTGCCTCCAGGTCCTTGGGATTCACCGTCTGGCAAATCGTCAGCAAACAAATCGCTGGGCGAACCCATGAGCGA
>CANJNX010000172.1 GCA_947475495.1 Comamonadaceae bacterium
ACATCGAGTCGGAGGTGATTGATCACCTGTCACAGCAAGGCGCAGGCGTATTGGCAACTGGAGGCGGCGCAGTCATACGATCGGTCAATCGGGAGCGCTTGCATGGCAGGGGGCAGGTTATTTACCTCAAGTCCAATCCCGAAGAGTTGATTCGGCGCCTGCGCCACGACACCAACCGCCCTTTGTTACAAGTGGCTGATCCCATGGCTAAACTACGGGAGCTTTTTGCAAGCCGAGACCCGCTGTACCGCGAGACTGCGCATTTTGTTGTCGAAACGGGGCGTCCCTCCGTTGCCACTTTGGTCAATATGATTGTGATGCAGCTGGAGTTGGCTCCCCCCTTTACCTCACCACCCACCTTATGAGTGCACCCATGCGACACACCGTTTCTATTGCCTTAGAAGATCGGAGTTACTCCATCGAAATCGGTGCGGGGTTGATGTCAGATCCTGCTACGTTCGCTGACCTGCCGCAAGCCTCCAGTGCATTGGTGGTTTCCAACGCAACCGTGGCTCCTTTGTACGCCCAGCGACTGCAACACACTTTGGCGGCACGTTTTAAATCAGTGCATCTTGTCACGCTGCCCGACGGCGAGCAATTCAAAACATGGGAAACCTTGAATACGATTTTTGATGCGCTGTTGCAAAACCACTGCGACCGAAAGACCGTGCTGTTTGCGCTCGGGGGCGGCGTGGTGGGAGATATGACCGGTTTTGCGGCTGCCAGTTATATGCGCGGCGTGCCCTTTGTTCAGGTTCCTACGACCTTGCTTGCGCAGGTGGATTCTTCGGTCGGCGGCAAAACCGGAATTAACCACCCGTTGGGCAAAAACATGGTGGGCGCGTTTTACCAACCGCAATTGGTGGTGTGTGATTTAGACACGCTCAAATCACTGCCTGCCCGAGAGGTTAGTGCAGGACTGGCAGAAATTATCAAATACGGCCCAATTGCAGATATGGCGTTCTTCGAGTGGATGGAGTCCCATGTTCATTCGCTTCGCAGCGGAGATGCAAAGGCCTTAGCTTATGCCGTTGAGCGCAGTTGCGAAATCAAGGCATGGGTGGTGGGGCAAGATGAGCGAGAGGCGGGTTTGCGTGCCATCCTCAACTTTGGCCACACCTTTGGCCACGCGATCGAGGCGGGACTGGGCTACGGAAAGTGGCTGCATGGGGAAGCAGTGGGCTGCGGCATGGTGATGGCTGCACATTTATCGCACGCCTTGGAACTGGTTGACAGTGCGTTTGTAGAACGATTAACCCGGTTAATCTCGGCAGCGGGATTGCCCATACAAGCACCTGTGTTGGATGAGAAAGACAATGCAGGCAAATACCTGGAACTCATGCAAGTGGATAAAAAAACGCACGCAGGTGAGATTCGATTTATCTTGATCGATGGTCCAGGCAAAGCGTGTATTCGTGCGGCCGACGCAAGCGTAGTTCGCCAAGTGATTGCGCGTTGTTGTTCGGCGTGATGCTGGCCCCATATGCTTGTGATCCGGCCCACTCACGTGGACGCCGGTTTATTCAGAGCCCGGCCCCCACGCGTACCGAATTTCAGCGCGACCGTGACCGCATCATTCACTGCACTGCGTTTCGGCGTTTGGTTTACAAAACCCAGGTTTTTTTGAACCATGAAGGCGATTTATTTCGCACCCGGCTGACGCACTCGTTGGAAGTGGCGCAACTGGGCCGATCCATCGCACGCTCTTTGGGCCTCAACGAAGACTTGGTGGAAGCGATTGCCTTGGCGCATGACCTCGGCCACACGCCGTTTGGCCACGCCGGTCAAGACGCGCTCAACGAATGCATGGCCCCCTACGGCGGCTTCGAGCACAACCTGCAAAGTCTGCGCGTGGTGGATGAACTCGAAGAGAGTTACCCCGAGTTCAACGGTTTGAACCTGAGCTTTGAAACCCGTGAAGGCATCTTGAAGCACTGCGCTCGCCGCAACGCAGAAGCGATCAACGCCAAAGAGCCCAACGGTGTAGCTGCCCGTTTTTTAAACGGGAACCAACCCAGTTTAGAGGCGCAACTGTGCAATGTGGCCGATGCGATTGCTTACAACGCGCATGACATTGACGATGGGGTGCGCTCTGGCTTGCTCACACTAGAGCAGCTGCAAGACGTACCACTGTTTGCCCGCTACCACGCACAAACATTGTCTGCGTATCCGAGCCTGCAAGGCCGCCGCGTATTGTTTGAAACCATTCGCCGCATGCTCAGCGATCAGGTGTACGACGTCATCACTGCCACCCGCGCAGCCCTCGACCACCACACACCTGCCAGTTCAGACGAGGCCCGCCAATGCCCACCCCTGGTGAAGTTCAGCACTGCAATGCACGAAGAATCGAAAGCGCTTAAGGCCTTTTTGTTTCGCCATTTGTACCGCCACCCGCAAGTGATGAAAAACACCGATGGCGCGCGCGACATGGTGCAAGATTTGTTTGTCTTTTACTTGGATAAACCGCAAGACATGCCAGTGGCCTACGCCCAGCGCACCGATGTGCCGCGCGCGGTGGCCGATTACTTATCAGGCATGACCGACCGCTTTGCCACGCGAGAACACGCGCGTTTGACTGCATGACTGACTTCGAGAAAATCGCCATTGAAGACACGAAGAAGTGGCTGCTAGAAGCCGTCGTGGGCTTGAACCTGTGCCCCTTCGCCAAAGCGGTGGTGGTCAAAGACATGGTGCGCTACCGGGTGTGTCCCAGCGCCGATTCTGCTGACCTTTTGGTCATGCTGCGCGAAGAGTTGCTGCACTTGGCCGAGTCCCACCCCAACACACTCGACACCACGCTGCTGATCGCGCCCAAGGCCTTGCCTGACTTTTTGGACTTCAACGATTTTTTGACCGAGTGCGACGCAGTGTTGACTGACCTCAAACTCGACGGCGTGCTCCAAGTGGCAGACTTTCATCCGCACTACCAATTTGGCGGAACGACTTTGGACGACATCGAAAACTTCACCAACCGCGCCCCATACCCTACGCTACATCTGCTGCGCGAAGCCAGTATGGACAAAGCGGTACAGGCCTATCCTGATGCGTCGCTTATTTTTGAGCGCAATATGGAAGTCTTGAACGCCCTGGGCCAAGCAGGCTGGGCTCAATTGGGCATCGCTTCTCGACTACAGCATTAAGCCATGTCCAAACACAATTCCACCGCCACCAAGCTGCAAGACGCCAGTTCTCAACTCGACTTGCGCCCTGGCCAGTCCATTGAACTGCTCAAAGCCTTGCACATCCTGACCCGCGACGGCAAGATCAACCAAGATTCACGCCGCAAGCTCAAGCAGGTCTACCACCTGTTTCAGTTCATCGACAAGCTGCTCAAAGAACTCCCGGCCAGCGCACAAGGCCCCACCTTGGCTGACCACGGCGCGGGCAAGTCGTATTTGGGTTTCATCATTTACGACCTGTTTTTTAAGAGCCTGGACAAAGGCAGCATTTACGGCATAGAGACGCGCAGCGAGTTGGTGGCGTCGTCCCAAGCACTGGCGCAAAGCTTGGGCTTTGATCGCATGACGTTTCTCAACCTCAGCGTGGCCGAGTCCGCGCACAGCGATGCATTGCCCGACCAGATCGATGTGGTTACCGCACTACACGCCTGCGACACCGCCACCGACGACGCAATTGCGTTTGGCTTACAAAAGAAAGCCAAATACATGGTGCTTGTGCCCTGTTGCCAAGCCGAGCTCGC
>CANJNX010000173.1 GCA_947475495.1 Comamonadaceae bacterium
CCAGCCGCACCGGCTTTGATCATGGCCTTCATCAATTCAAAGGCATTGAGAACGCCACCAAAGCCGGCTTCTGCATCGGCAACGATAGGCGCAAAGTTATCGATATAACCCTTGTCTCCAGCGTCAATGCCTTTGGAGTGTTGGATTTCATCAGCGCGGCGGAAGGTATTGTTGATACGCTCAACAACGGTCGGGACCGAATCTACGGGGTACAAAGATTGGTCTGGGTACATCGACGCGTAGGAGTTGTTGTCAGCAGCCACTTGCCAGCCAGACAGATAGATCGCCTTGACACCGGCTTTCACCTGTTGCATGGCTTGTCCGCCCGTCAAAGCGCCTAAGCAATTAACGTAGGGTTCTGTGTTGACCAAATCCCACAATTTTTCAGCGCCGCGGCGCGCCAGTGTGTGCTCAATAGGAAAAGATCCACGCAAACGAACCACATCTGCAGCCGAATATCCACGGGTAATACCTTTCCAACGGGGGTTGGTGGCCCAGTCTTTTTCAAGGGCAGCAATTTGCTGTTCGCGGGAAAGTTGTTCAGTCATCGATTGCGGCATGGTGTCACTCCAGAGTTGATAAAACAGGGACGCTTGTCACTTTTACGTTTTGCGTCAGTGCCTTCATTTTATGTCTTATATAAGACATAAGAGCAACCCAGTGCCATTCGTGATGCATTTATTTATCGTTATGAATCAATAACTTACGAATATTTCTAACACTGCTTGGAGTTTTCAGTCGAATGGGAATTAAATTGAGGATAAAAAATAAGCGCTAAATTTCATATTAAGAAAAGATTGCGCATATCTCAAAAGTCCAGCTCAAAGAAATAAAGGAGTGCCATGGGAATCTTGAAAAATCTATGGCGGGAATTAATTGAGAGGGGCAATGCAAGTCTTGAACGCATACAAGGAAGGGCCACACCGGCGAAATGAGACAATAATTGGCGCTTCATTCTTCATCTCCACCCTTCCCCCGATTTTGACAAACCTACAACAACGCAGCGTGGCGTATGGCTGTTTAGCGCTCAGTATGACCCTCGTAGGTTCCTACGTGGCACTCTCCAAACCCCTGGTGGCCGCAATTCCCGTTTTTTTATTGGCCTGGCTGCGTTTTGGTATAGCGGCTGTGGCTATGGCGGGGTGGCTAAAGAAACCCGCATCGGAACTCCCACTAGATCGCCGGACCAAGGGGCTCTTGTTTTTAGAGTCTTTTTTAGGGAACTTCCTCTTTTCAATTTGCATGCTCTTTGGTGTCAGCATGACCAGCGCGGTGTCTGCAGGTGTCATCTTGGCTGCCATACCGGCAGTCTCGGCGCTGATGAGCTGGTATTTTCTCAATGAGCGCATGGGCGTGCGAATTTGGTTATCCATCGCTTTTGCGGCCATCGGCATTGCTTTGTTGTCTTTGGCAAAACATCCGGTGGGCTCGCTCTACGACACCACCCTTGCGATAGACGGCGAATTAAGCCAAGCCATGATTGGCAATCTATTGGTTTTTGGTGCCGTGCTTTGTGAAGCCGCATACATCGTCATAGGAAAAAGACTGACCGCCAACATCAGTCCTAAACGGATTGCATCCATCATCAACCTCTTTGGCTTCGTCTTGATGACCCCAGCGGGCATTTACTACGCCCTGTCGTTTGACTTCGTGGCACTCCATTTTTCGTCTTGGCTGCTGCTCTTGTTTTATGCACTTGCTGCAAGTGTGTGGACCGTTTGGCTGTGGATGACAGGTCTTCAAACCATACCGGCTGCAAAAGCAGGTGTTTTCAGTGTCATGTTGCCTATTTCTGCTGCGCTGGTGGGCATCATGTTCTTAGGCGAAGCATTCACCCCACTGCAGGCGATCGCTTTTGCATTCGCTTTGTTGGGCCTATTTATGGCGACCGCACCGGGTAAAAAGCCTGCAACGGCTTAGATGAGTGGATTTGCACTGACCACGATTCCATCCAGATCGGCATACAACCATTCGCCTGGACGAACCCAGGTGCCTTGGATTTGGACTGGAATTTGGCTTTGACCTTCGTTGCGTTTCTCGGTAGGCATTGGCATGGAAGCTAAAGCCCGAATGCCTACATTTGCGCCGCTGAGTTCTTCGAGATCCCGAACGCAACCATCAATCACAACACCAGCCCAACCGTTACGCGCAGCCGAGGCCGCCAAGTTGCCTCCCAAAAGGGCTTTGCGCAAAGAGCCACCGCCATCAACGACCAACACCTTGGCGACACGGCCTGCGCTGGTTTCGATCCAACCGGGGAAGTCAACAGCTGCTTTAACCAGCGAGTTGTCTTCAAAGCATTTCACCGTTTCGACTGGACCACAGAATTTTGGGATAGCGCCAAAGTCTTTAAAAACCGGGGGCAAAACCCGGAAATTTCCGCTGGAATCGACCTTTTGCGCATCACACAGGTCACACGTTGAAAAGTCTGGGTTCATAAAATAGCTTCCTCAAGAAGTCAAAAAAAGAGGCCTATTCTGCGATGTTCTTTAAAAAATATGCGATTTACCAATGAAAAAAGCGTTTTCCCGCTTGGAAACCCCCACTTTCTCCAGTAGCATGTGCCTTACCAGTTAGGAAGTTTTTCACTGGTGATCTATTAACTTCAAGAAGGACAATTGATTATGGCAACTGCAAAAAAAGCACCGGCAAAAAAAGCGGCTCCAGCAAAGAAGGCAGCTCCTGCTAAAAAAGTAGCAGCTAAAAAAGCGGCTCCTGCTAAAAAAGTAGCGGTTAAAAAAGCGCCTGCTAAAAAACGCGCTGTGAATGCTGCGTTTATGAAGCCTCTGACACCGAGCGCTGCTTTGGCTGCCGTTGTGGGTTCAAGCCCACTGCCACGTACCGAAGTGGTCAGCAAGCTGTGGGTTTACATCAAGAAAAACCATCTGCAAGACTCCGTCAACAAACGCAACATCAATTCAGACGCAAAACTGAAAGAAGTGTTTGGCAAAGCCCAAGTCACCATGTTCGAAATGGCTGGCCTGATTGGCAAGCACTTGAAATAAGCGAAACCCGCTCATTTCGACAAAGGGCTGGTTTTAACCAGCCCTTTTTCTTTATGTTCAGGCGCTTTGCATAAAAGCCAATAAAATCACGGTTTCGCGAAAAAAACTTAAGAATCCAGAATGACCCATACCGTTACCGAAGCCTGTATCAAATGCAAATACACCGACTGCGTCGATGTCTGCCCCGTAGACTGTTTTCGCGAAGGCCCGAACTTTTTGACGATCGACCCCGATGAGTGCATTGACTGTGCAGTTTGCATCCCAGAATGCCCGGTCAACGCCATTTACGCTGAAGAAGACGTGCCCCACGACCAAAAGCACATGACAGCGTTAAACGCCGAACTGGCAAAGCTTTCAGGCTGGAAAAGTATCACCAAGCGCAAAGCGCCTTTGCCCGAAGCAGAAGAATGGAAAGACAAAACCGATAAGCTCTCGCAGCTGATCCGCTAATTGCGACCAAGCGCATGCAGCAAACCATGCCAAGCCCCATTGAAACCGATGCCGTCATCATCGGTGCAGGCCCTGTCGGTTTGTTTCAAATATTTGAATTGGGCTTGTTGGGCATCCATGCGCACGTTATCGATGCCCTTCCCCACGCTGGCGGTCAGTGTGTAGAACTCTATGCCGATAAGCCAATTTATGACATTCCAGCCTTAAGCGTCTGTTCAGGACGTGAACTGG
>CANJNX010000174.1 GCA_947475495.1 Comamonadaceae bacterium
CTGACCAAATTGTTATAGCCAAAACTCGCACCACGTTCGCAGGCCATGAAATTGTCCTCAGGCAAGCCCGCTTCTCGGGCTGCAGCGCGGGCCTTATCGATGACGTTTTTCATGTCACCGGGAGCTAAGAATTGCCCTTTTTTGATATTGACCGGCTTGCCCGATTGGGCCACGGCCCGAATAAAGTCGGTTTGGCGGCACAAAAAAGCCGGGGTCTGCAAAACATCGACCACGCTGCAGACCTGTGCAATTTGGTCTTCGCTGTGAATGTCCGTGAGCACGGGGACCTGCAACTCGCGTTTGACCTTGGCCAAAATTTCAAGGCCTTTGTCAATGCCCGGGCCGCGAAAGGTATTGCCGCTGGAGCGATTGGCTTTGTCAAAGCTGCTTTTGAAAATGAATGGAATTCCGAGACTGCTGGTGATTTCTTTGAGCGTGCCTGCCGTGTCCATTTGCAGTTGCTCTGACTCAATTACGCAGGGGCCGGCGATTAAAAAAAACCGGTGCGATAGCCCGATATCAAATCCACACAGCTTCATGCCACTACCTTCAAGTTTTTACCGCTGTGCTGGTGGTCCAGGGCGGCTTTGATGAAGGCATTGAATAAAGGGTGGCCATCCCAGGGGGTGGATTTGAATTCAGGATGGAACTGAACACCCACAAACCAAGGGTGAATATTTTGCGGCAGTTCTACCATTTCAGTGAGTTGTTCGCGCTGCGTTAAAGCAGAAATGACCAAGCCGGCGTTGCGCAGTTGATCGAGGTAGCGCACGTTGGCTTCGTAGCGGTGGCGGTGGCGCTCAGTAACCACATCGCCATAAATGCGGTGCGCCAAGGTACCTTTGGCAACGTCAGAACTTTGGGCGCCCAAGCGCATGGTGCCGCCGAGGTCAGAGTTGGCATCGCGGGTTTTGATGGATCCGTCGGCATCTTTCCACTCGGTGATGAGGGCGATCACTGGGTTGGGGTTGTCAGGCTCGAACTCGGTGCTGTTGGCGTCTTTCAAACCGGCCACATGGCGGGCAAATTCGATGGTGGCCACTTGCATCCCCAAGCAAATTCCCAGGTAAGGAACTTTGCTCTCGCGGGCAAATCGGGCGGTGCTGATCTTGCCTTCGATACCGCGTTTGCCAAAGCCACCGGGAACCAAAATGGCATCGTACTTTGCGAGTTGGTTGACGCTGACGCTGTCAATGGTTTCAGAGTCCACATGTTCGATTTTGACGCGAACATGGTTTTTCATGCCCGCGTGGCGCAGGGCTTCATTGACGGATTTGTAGCTGTCGGAGAGGTCCACGTACTTGCCGACCATGGCAATCGTGACTTCGCCTTGCGGGTGTTCGGTTTCATACACCAAATCATCCCAGCGCTTGAGGTTGGCAGGCGGTGTATTTAAGCGCAACTTGTCACAAATCAGGCCGTCCAAACCTTGCTCATGGAGCATGCGTGGAACTTTGTAAATGGTGTCTACGTCCCACATGGAGATCACGCCCCATTCCGCTACGTTAGAGAACAAGGATATTTTTTGACGTTCTTCATTAGGAATGGGTCGGTCAGCACGGCACAGCAAGGCGTCGGCTTGGATGCCAATTTCGCGCAGCAACTTGGCCGTATGTTGCGTGGGTTTGGTTTTGAGTTCGCCTGCAGCCGCAATCCAAGGGACATAACTCAAATGCACAAAGGCGGTATTGTTGGGCCCGAGTTGCAAACTCATTTGGCGCACGGCTTCTAAAAACGGCAAGGATTCAATGTCGCCCACCGTGCCGCCAATTTCAACAATCGCGACATCCACTGCGTCAGGCTCTCCAAAGCGGGCACCCCGCTTAACAAACTCTTGTATCTCATTGGTAACGTGAGGAATGACCTGTACGGTTTTACCCAAATAGTCACCTCGGCGCTCTTTGTCGAGGACACTTTTGTAAATTTGCCCGGTGGTAAAGTTGTTGGTCTTACGCATGCGGGTTTCCACAAAGCGCTCATAGTGACCCAAATCGAGATCGGTTTCTGCTCCGTCATCGGTGACAAAAACTTCGCCATGCTGAAGGGGAGACATGGTTCCCGGATCCACATTGAGATAGGGGTCTAGTTTGATCAGGGTGACAGTCAAACCCCGAGATTCCAGAATCGCGGCGAGAGAGGCGGAAGCGATTCCCTTGCCCAGGGAAGACACTACACCGCCGGTGACGAAGACAAATTTGGTCATGTCAGATTGCGAACCATTGGAGTTCGGGAAGCTGGAAAAAGAGATTATAGGGGTCTGCTACATTGCGCTTTTCGCTTACATCGAGCGAATATGCCGTTTTACCTAGGTGGTGATGGATGGATTTAGTCGGTAAACACATTGTTTTGGGACTCACGGGCGGCATTGCTTGTTACAAAGCGGCCGAGTTCTGTCGCGCCCTGATCAAAGAAGGCGCAACCGTGCAAGTCGTGATGACTGAGGCGGCAGCGCAGTTCATTACCCCGGTCACCATGCAAGCTTTGAGTAACCGGCCGGTGTATGCGTCGCAATGGGATGCGCGTGAACCCAACAATATGGCGCACATCAACCTCAGCCGCGAAGCCGACGCGATCGTGATCGCTCCATGCAGTGCGGATTTCGTGGCCAAACTGCTGCACGGCCGCGCAGATGATTTGCTCAGTTTGATGTGCTTGGCCCGGCCTTTGGAGTCCGTACCTTTGTTGGTGGCACCTGCAATGAACCGAGAAATGTGGGCCCATCCGGCAACCCAACGCAATATGGCGCAGTTGCACGCCGATGGCGCCACGGTTTTTGATGTCGGCTCAGGCGAACAGGCCTGCGGTGAAACGGGCGATGGTCGGATGTTGGAGCCCGCCGAACTCTTACACGACGTGGTGGCTTTTTTTCAAGCCAAGGTCTTGGCCGGAAAACGGGTGTTGATTTCGGCGGGACCAACGTTTGAGCCGATGGACCCGGTCCGTGGCGTCACCAATTTGTCGAGCGGAAAAATGGGCTTTGCTTTGGCCCGCGCCGCGCGCGAAGCCGGCGCAGACGTAACGCTGGTGGCCGGCCCGGTGGGCTTGCCAAGCCCGCGCGGCGTGCATCGCGTTGACGTTATCAGCGCCCAAGATATGTTTGAGGCCTGCCAATCGCAGGTCAGCCACGCCGATATTTTCATCGCTTGCGCGGCCGTTGCCGATTGGCGTGTGGATGTGCCCACGCAGCAAAAAATCAAAAAAGACGCTTCAGGCGCCACGCCCTCTTTTCAATTTGTCGAAAACCCCGACATATTGGCCAGCATCGCGCAATCCGAGCGTGCGCAAAGTGGAGCCTTGTATTGCGTTGGTTTTGCTGCGGAAAGCAACGACTTGTTGGCGCATGCCACGGCCAAGCGGCTGCGGAAAAATGTGCCTTTGCTTGTGGGGAATCTAGGCCCCGCGACTTTTGGCAAGGACGACAACGCGCTCTTATTGGTCGATGCGCAAGGTTCCAAAGAAATCCCGCGTCAATCGAAACGGGCCTTGTCGCGCTTGCTCGTCGCAGAGATCGCAAACCGAATCACGCAACCCCGTTCTTTTTAGCCATACACCCACCATGCAACTTGACGTCAAAATTTTGGATCCCCGCCTTGCGGATCAACTCCCCGCGTATGCAACCCCCGGCAGTGCCGGTCTGGATCTGCGGGCTTGTATCGACGAAGCGCTTACGCTGGCCC
>CANJNX010000175.1 GCA_947475495.1 Comamonadaceae bacterium
ATTGGCGGCGTGATCTTCATGTTGATGGGGACTTGGAAAGACGGCCGGGCATTGCTCAGCAGCAAACTCAAAGCCGACTCCATGGATTTGCCGAGCTTCTTAGAAGCTGTTTTTATCAACCCTCCTACCCGTGTAGAAGGCACGGCCGTATTTTTAACCGCAGCGGCGGGTACCGTCCCCAATGCCTTGTTGCACAACCTCAAGCACAATAAAGTGTTGCATACGAATAACCTTTTCGTAACGGTACATAACCATGAGGTGCCGTGGATTGGATTGGACAAACGCCTTGAAATAGAACGCTTAGGCCATGATTGCTGGCAGGTATTGATTCATTACGGTTTCAAAAATGATCCGGATGTTCCTAAAGCCCTGAGCCTCATCAAAGGCCGCGGTTTTGACTTGGACGCCATGACCACAAGCTATTTCTTGTCGCGTGACACGGTCGTCCCTACCTTGGGCGAAGGCATGTCGCCTTGGCGTGAAAAGTTGTTTGCGCAAATGCACCACAACGCCAGTGGCGCAGCTGATTTCTTGAACTTGCCCAGTAATTCGGTGGTGGAGCTCGGCTCCAAAATTGAAATCTAAGCAGCGCATGCAATTTTTCAAAGACTGGAGTGTCTCCACTTTCACAGCCGGGTTTGTTGCTGTGCTGGTGGGATTTACCAGTTCGATTGCCATCGTATTTCAGGCCGCGCTTTCTTTTGGCGCCACGCCTGACATGTTGGCTTCGTGGCTGTGGGCCATTGGCATCGGCATGGGTTTGACAACTGCTTTGCCGTCCTTGTGGTTGCGCCAACCGGTGATGGTGGCGTGGAGCACGCCCGGGGCAGCGGTTCTGGCAAGCGCAGGCTTGGCAGGCGGCTTTACGATGGGGGACGCGGTGGGTGCGTTCATGATGAGCGCGGGCTTGATCGTCTTGATTGGCGTGACAGGCTGGTTTGAAAAACTCATGAACCGCATTCCCCCAGCCCTTGCTTCCGCGCTGCTCGCTGGCGCCTTGGCCCGCTTTGGTTTGAGTGGTTTTAGTGCTGCACAAACGGCTTTGCCGCTGGTGCTTTTGATGCTGATCACCTACTTGCTTGGCAAACGTTTCGTGCCACGCTATGCGGTGCCCTTGACCTTGCTGTTCTCGGTTTTGTTTGTCGCCGCCCTTGGTGGTTTTACCAGCGCTGCGATACCTTTGGGCCTGACCGTGCCGGTTTTTGTGATGCCCGTGTTTTCGTTTTCTGCGTTGGTGAGTTTGGCCCTGCCTTTGTTTATTGTCACCATGGCTTCTCAAAATCTTCCGGGCTTGGCGGCAATTCGCGCCACAGGCTTTGGCGATGAGCGCGCGCGTGGTGGTGATGCAGGTATCCCAGTCTCCAAAATCATCACGCTGACAGGCTTGGCGACCTTGGTCTTGGCCCCATTTGGGGCGTTTTCACTGAACCTGAGTGCGATCACCGCAGCCATGTGCATGGGCCCTGAATCCCACCCTGATAAATCCCGGCGCTATACGGCTGCGGTGTCGTGCGGTGTTTTGTACGTCATCTTGGGTTTGTTTGGTGCCACCATCATGGCCGTTCTTACGGCGTTTCCCAAGGAGCTTGTTGCAGCGATTGCCGGTTTGGCTTTGATGGGGACAATTGGCGCGGCCTTGGCAACGGCCTTGCACAAGGAAGCGGATCGGGAAGCGGCGATGGTGACTTTTTTAATTACCTTAAGCGGCGTGGTCATTGCTGGCGTAGGCTCTGCTTTTTGGGGCGTGGTCGCGGGGGTTGTGGCCATGACCGTTCAACACTACCATCCCCACCAACGCAAAGCGCCTTTGTAATTGGTCTTGAAAGTTTCCATGGACATTTTGTTTGTTGCCGACCCCTTGGAGTCCTTCAAGATTTACAAGGAAACCACTTTCGCCATGATGCGTGAAGCCCAGCGCCGTGGGCACACGCTGTCAGCCTGTGAGCCCCGCCATATTCTGTGGCAGCGCGGCAGTACCGTGCAGGCGCAGGTGCGCCGTATTGTTCTGACCGGGGATGCCTTGAATTGGTTTCGCGAGGATTCTTCTGAACGCCGGGCATTGAAAGATTTTGACGCCATCGTCATGCGCAAAGACCCGCCCTTTGACAGTGAGTTTTTTTACGCCACGCATTTGCTTGAGCAAGCCGAGCGCGAAGGTGCGCAGGTCTTTAACCGGCCCCGTGCTTTGCGCGACCACCCGGAAAAACTCGCCATCATGGAGTTCCCGCAATTCATTGGCCCCACCCTGGTCACCAAAGACCCGCAAGCGGTCCGTGTTTTTCATGCCGAGCACAAAGACATCATCCTCAAGCCCTTGGACGGCATGGGCGGTATGGGGATTTTCCGGGTCAAGGAAGACGGATTGAATTTGGGCAGCGTGATTGAAACACTCAACCAAAACGGCACCCAAAGCCTGATGGTGCAACAGTTTTTACCGGAGATCAGTGCGGGTGACAAGCGGGTGTTGCTCATTGGCGGGGTGCCGGTGCCGTTTAGTTTGGCGCGGATTCCGCAGGGCGGGGAAGTGCGCGGCAACTTGGCCGCCGGAGGCTTGGGTGTGGCGCAAGCGCTCTCTGAGACTGACAAAAACATTGCCCACGCCTTGGGTCCGGTACTGGCCGCACGGGGATTGCTCTTGGTGGGCTTGGACATCATTGGCACCCACCTCACCGAAATCAACGTGACCAGCCCGACCTGTTTTCAAGAAATTGCCGATCAAACCGGTTGTGATGTCGCCGCGCTGTTTATGGATGCGCTCCAAGCGGCTGTCCGTCCATAAACAGGACCAGCTCGCCAGGGGCCATGGCAACCCAGCTTTCGTTGTGGGTGAGCGGCTCGGTGACGATGATGACTTGGCGGTCTTGGGGTGAGTTGAGCTGCGATAAATCGACACTGATGTCTTCGTCTTTGAGTTGAACTTCAGAAAACGGATGCTGGCGGACAACATAGTGCAGCTGGGTGCTGGCATGGGCCCACAGCGCTTGGCCGTTGCTCATCAAAAAATTAAAGGTGCCGTGCTTGGCAATGCGGCTGCTGAGGTCACGCAACGTGTGGGTGAGTTCCGCTTCGGAGGGAACCCCGGCGTGGGACTTGTTCATCTCTTGCAGCATCCAGCAAAAGGCCAGTTCACTGTCGGTGGTGCCAACAGGTTTGAAGCTTCCGTGCAGCGGCGGGTTGAAGTCTTTGAGATCGCCGTTGTGGGCAAAAACCCAATAGCGGCCCCAGAGTTCGCGCACAAAGGGGTGGCAGTTTTCTAAATTCACCGCGCCCACCGTGGCTTTGCGTACATGGGCGACCACGTTATGGCTTTTGATCGGGTAGGTGCGCAGCATCTGCGCAATCGGGGAAGTGGCAGCACTTTCTTTGTCGACGAAGATGCGGGCGGCTTTGCCGGGCAGGTCGCCATCGCTTTCAAAGAAGGCTATGCCCCAGCCGTCAGCGTGGTGGTCGGTACACCCCCCGCGCTGCGAAAATCCGGTAAAACTCAGCGTCAGACTGGCCGGTAAGCGGCTGTTCATCCCAAGCAATTGGCACATGCGCTCAGTGTACCTAGGCTTGGGCGGTAAATCTGTCTCTCAGCGCGGTTCACTCCAAAGTTTTCCGCCGGTCGACCAGTTCTCGGGTTTGACATCGGTGATCAAAATATCAACAGCGTCGGGCGAACCTCC
>CANJNX010000176.1 GCA_947475495.1 Comamonadaceae bacterium
GAGGTGATCGTTCGCCAAATGCTGCGCCGTGTCGTGGTCGAAGCGGCAGGAGACTCCAACTACATCAACGGTGAACAGGTGGAGCGCTCTGAAATGCTCAACACCAACGACGCGTTGCGTGCAGAGGGCAAAATTCCGGCCGTATTTACCAACCTGTTGTTGGGCATCACCAAGGCATCTTTGTCAACGGACAGCTTCATCAGCGCGGCTTCCTTCCAGGAAACCACCCGCGTTTTGACCGAAGCGGCCATCATGGGCAAGCGCGACGAGTTGCGGGGCTTGAAAGAGAACGTCATTGTGGGCCGATTGATTCCTGCGGGAACCGGTATGGCTTACCATGAAGCCCGCAAAGTGCGCGAGCAAATGGACGACTCCGAGCGCCGTGCCATTGCAGATGCTGAAGCCGCTGAACTCGCTGGTGACGCCGGTGGTTCAGAAGTAGAGTCTGAGGAAGGTACCTCCGCCGAGTAATTCTGCGAAGGTTCAAGCGTCCTACCCCAGGCCCTCTTTGCGAAGGCTTGGGGTATTTTTTTGAATGAAGCAAAACACCGGGAGGCTGCACCATGGGTTTTACACTGCTGCTTTGGATTGCTTTGGCATTGGCCATATTTTGGGCAGTAGGCCTGCACAACCGCCTCATGCGTTTGCGTGCGGCGGCGGTAGAGGGCGCGGCGGCCTTTGACAAACAAGCCCAGTCTTTTATTGGGATGACCCAAGACTACGCTTTGGATGCCCCGCTGTTGGCAGAACTTGCGGAGGCGGCCGACCAGCTCGACATGGCACTCAAAAGCCTCAAGAACAATCCTTCAGCCAGCAAAGCCTTGATTGAATGCCGAATGAAATATGAGCAACTGCAACAGTTATGGGTGTCCTTGCCTGAAATCAACGACGCCCCTCCAGAGCAGCGCTCGCTCTGGGATGAGGCCAGCGCCTCGGTGCAATTTGCCCGTACCGCAATGAACAATGCCTCGACGGCTTATAACGAAGCCTTGGCGCAGCCACCGGCACGTTGGGTGGCTGCGTCCATGGGTTTTCACGCCATCGGGCCTTTGTGATCTGACAATGCGCGTGCAAGAAAAGTCCTTGCCGCTGTGGCAGTTATTGCAAGCCACTGCAGGGGTGATCGCTAGCGTACGGGCTGGAAAATCCGGTACTGCTGCCGTAGAGACTGTGGCGCAGGGCTTGCGCCCGGGTGTGCAGGCCTTGGCATTTCAGGTTTGGCGTAATTTGGGGCGCGCCCAGGCCTTGCGAACGCTTTTGGCTCCCAAGCCTCCCGTGCCCGCAACCGATGCTTTGCTGTGTGTTGCATTGGCTTTGCTATGGAACGAAGCCGATGCGCCTTATGACGCTTTCACGCTCGTGAATCAATCGGTGGAAGCGTTGAAGCGCAATCCGGCAACCCAAGCCCATGCCAATTTTGTGAATGCCTGCCTGCGCCGCTTTTTGCGCGAGCGCCCTGCCTTGGTTGCGGCCAGTAGCAAGAACCCTGAGGCGCTTTGGAACCATCCTTTGTGGTGGATCCAGCGTGTGCAAAAAGACCATCCGCACGATTGGGAAGCCATATTGCAAGCGGCCAACGCCCATCCCCCGATGACACTGCGCGTCAATGTGAGAAAAATATCGGCAAAGGCTTACCTTGAACACTTAAAAACGGCAGCGATTGCCGTTCGCTGGAGCCAAGGCAGTGCCATCGCATTAAGCCAAGCCGTCTCTGTAGGGCAGCTGCCTGGGTTTAACGAAGGGTGGGTGTCGGTCCAAGACGGGGCTGCACAAATAGCTGCACCTTTGCTACTCAGGGGTCTACCCGAGCAAGCTCGAATTTTGGACGCATGCGCAGCCCCCGGTGGCAAAACTGCGCACCTCTTGGAGTTATCGAATGCCAGCGTTTTGGCCGTGGAGATGGATGGCGTTCGAGCGCAACGCATCACGCACAACCTCGACCGCTTGGGCTTGCAAGCGAATCTTCGGGTTGCCGATGCGGCACGCCCTCAGTCTTGGTGGGATGGCGTTTTATTTGACGCCGTTTTGTTAGATGCGCCTTGCACAGCGTCAGGCATCGTGCGCCGCCACCCGGACGTGCGCTGGCTGCGCCGCGAAACCGACATTGCCCAGCTGGCACAATTGCAAAAAGAATTGCTCAACGCCCTGTGGCCGCTCTTGAAAAATGGCGGACGAATGGTGTACTGCACGTGTTCCTTATTTTTGGCTGAAGGTCAGCAACAGTTGCAAACGTTTCTTGCAAACCACAGCGACGCCATGGTGTTGCCCTCCCCGGGCCATTTAATTCCAAAAAATCCAGCGAATACGAACAGTCTCCCGGACAATGGAGTCTATGATCAAGATGGTTTTTTCTATGCGCTACTGGAAAAGCGCAGTGCTTAACAAAGCGGTGCTTTGGCTGCGCTTGGTCGTGTGCCTGGCATGGACGCCTTTGGCCTTTTCTCAAAGCGTGGCAGAGATCAACCAACTGCGTGCCGAGCGCAGCGCCAATGAGGTTTTTGTAGCGGCCAAAGTCGCCTTTGATTTGCCCAGCGCCGTAGAAGACGCCTTACTCAAAGGCATTCCGATGTTTTTCGTTGCAGAGGCAGACCTTTTGCAAGAGCGCTGGTATTGGTATGACCGAAAAATCAGCAGCGTACAGCGGCAGTTTCGTTTGGCCTACCAGCCCTTAACGCGACGCTGGAGTACCAAACTGAGCTCGGGGGCGGCTACCGATAGCAGCCAAGGCTTGGCTTTGAGCCAAAGCTATGAGACCTTGGCGCAGGCCTTGGCATCTGTGAAGCAGCTTTCACAGTGGAAGGTCGGCGATATCACCGAAGCCGACACGAGCGTGAAATACAAAGTCGAGTTTCGGTTCCGTTTGGACCTAAGCCAATTGCCAAGGCCGTTTCAAATTGGGGCTATCGGCCAGTCGGAGTGGAATGTGCAAGCTCAAGCCCGAGCCTCCGTAACAGCGGAGTTGAAGTAAATGGCGAATGCGGTTGTGCCCCCCAAGGAAATAAGCAGATCGCGGTTTATGCAAAACGCGGTCGCCTTGGCTGCCACGGCCATGGTAGCCATTGGACTGGTCTTGCTGTATTTGCTGACACAAGCCACCAATAACCGCGACTTGTACGAGCAAACCTATGCGCAGCTCTTTACGATCAACGTCGTGGTTGCTTCTCTGCTTTTGGCGGGAATTGTGTGGGTTGGCGTGCGTTTGTATCTGCGGGTCCGGCAAGGCCGTTTTGGCAGCCGCCTTTTGGTCAAAATCGCCACAATTTTTGCACTAGTGGGCGTGGCTCCTGGCGTATTGATCTACATCGTTTCTTACCAGTTTGTATCGCGCTCGATTGAAACGTGGTTTGACGTGAAGGTGGAAAGCGCCTTGGAAGCCGGCCTCAACTTGGGTCGCGTTACACTGGACACCTTGTCGAATGATTTGGCTGCTAAAACACGCAACGCTTCAACGCAGTTGTCAGACAACAATGCGTTGGCACCCGCCTTGGCTTTGGAGCGCGTTTTAGAACAACTGGATGCGACCGAAGCGACGGTGTGGGGCCCCAATGGAACGCTCATTGCCAGCGCCGGAGCGTCTAGCTTTCAACTCAACCCAGACCAACCCAGCGCCAGCCAATTTCGTACCGCGCGTGCAGAAAAATCGCTGGCCTGGGTCGAAGGC
>CANJNX010000177.1 GCA_947475495.1 Comamonadaceae bacterium
ACCATCATCTCAACGGCGATGATCGCGTCATCCACCAACAAGCCCAGGGCAATGATCAACGAGCCTAATGAAATTTTGTGCAGGCCAATGCCCCAGTAGTACATCCCCAAAAACGTCACCGCCAAGACCAAGGGAATCGTAATTCCGACCACCAAGCCGGGACGCATATCGACGTAATAGCGCCGGTACCAAGCATGGACACCCGGGCGGCGATGCAGACCGAGGGCCACAAAGCTGACGCCCAACACGATCACGATCGCCTCGATCAACACACTGACAAATTCATTCACCGATTTCGACACCGCTGTCGGCTGGTCTTGAACTTCCACCAAACGCAAGCCTGCAGGCAACTCCGCATTGATGGTTGACACTTTGTCTTTCAGCGCTTTGCCCAAGGCCAAAATATCACCTCCCTTGGCCATCGAAATACCCAAAGCCACGACTGGTTTGCCTTGGTAGTGCACTTTGACTTGGGGTGGGTTGATCAAGCCACGTTGGATGTCTGCGATATCACCCAAGCGCAACTGGTTGCCTGAACTTCCGCGAATGGGCATCGCCGCGAGTTGCTCTATGGCGTCGAACTGACCTGCAACCCGCACTTGCAACACATCCAAAGGCGTTTGCAATGTGCCCGCACTTTCTACCGCATTTTGTTGTGACAACTGCGCCAGTATTTGGTTCATATCCAGCCCCAATTGGGACAGGCGTTTTTGAGAGATATTGATGTAGAGTTTTTCGTCCTGAACACCAAATGGCTCGACTTTATTGACGTCGGCTACGCGCAATAATTTTTGTCTAATTTCGTCGGCAAAGTCTTTGACTTCTGCACTTGAAAAGCCATCGGCCTCTAAGGCGTAAATCACACCGTACACATCGCCAAACTCGTCATTAAAAAACGGGCCCAAAACACCACCGGGCAAGGTGGCACGCATATCGCCAGTTTTTTTGCGAACGGTGTACCAAATGTTGGCGACCTCCCCGGCCTTGGTGGAGTCTTTCAACTGAAAAAGAACCGTCGTCTCGCCGGGCTTGGAAAAGCTGCGAATTTTGTCTGCGTGCGGAACCTCTTGTAGCGTGCGCTCAATTTTGTCCGTGACCTGCTCGGCCATTTGCTGCGCGGTCGCACCGGGCCAATACGCCTTGACCACCATCAAGCGGAAGGTAAATGGCGGGTCTTCGTCTTGACCGAGCTGGAAATACGCGGCCAGGCCCAAGACCATCAAAACCACCATCAGGTAACGCGTGAGTGCAGCGTGGTCTAGCGCCCATTTGGAAAGATTGAAAGCTTCTTTAGGCTGCGGTGAATTCGGAGCGTTCTGGTTCATCTTCAGCTCACTTAACAGGTACTGGTTTTTCTTGGTACACCGTCACTTTTTGACCAGGCGAGAGCACGTGCACACCTGCTGCAACGACCTTCATTCCTGGCTGTAAACCTTGCGACACAACGACGTCATTGCCATCGGCGGTAGCAATCACAACGGGCTGCAACTTGACCGTCATCTGTGCCGGGTCAAGCACCCACACCGCTGCATTTTTTCCGTCATGGTGAAACGCACTGGTGGGTAACTTGATGACCACAGGGCCAGAGCGGTCTAGGGACTGCGGTGTCACTGAGACGGTGACACCCAAGGGCAAAGCCTCTTTCGCTTGCATGGTGACTTTGACGCTAAAGGTTCGGGTCACTGGATCGGCGCTGGCAGCCACTTCGCGAACGCTGCCTTTAAATACGGTGGGGTTAGCCCATGTTCGAATCGACACCTCTGATCCGATTTTGATTTTTAAAATTTTGTCTTCTGGAACGGAAAACACCACGTCGCGGGGTCCGTCTTGGGCAATGCGAACCACAGGCGTTCCTGCACCAACGACCTGACCCACTTCAGCCTCTACCGCGGTCACCACACCTGCCGTATCGGCCACCAGGGCGGCATACGCAGCTTGGTTGCCTTGCCCAGAAAACTGGGCTTGGGCTTGGTCCACCTGGGCCTGGGCCGCTTTGAGGCTGGCCTCACGCCGCTCCAACTCCGCTGCGCTGATGAAATTTTGGTCACGCAAGTCTTTGAATCGCTTGAAATCGGCGGCCGCTAAATCCCGGTTGGTGCTTGCCGCATTGAGCTGGGCCCGCGCTGCTTCACTGGCGAGTTTCAAATCCTGCGCATCCAACTGGGCTAATACATCACCCACTTTGACACGCTGTCCAAGCTCCGCTTGGCGGCGCACGATCTTGCCTCCCACCCGAAAGCCCAAACGCGATTCCACACGGGCGCGAACCTCACCGGCGTATTCGGAGCCCGATTGCATCGCCTGCGTGCCCACGGTTATCACCTTGACAGCCCGCACGGGTTCTTCGGTGACTGCGGGTTTGGAGCAGGCGCTCAAACTCAATACAACTGCGCACAAAGTTGCGCCTGACATCAGGAATTGGAACGACATAAAAATGGGATTTTGAAAAAAGATATGGCCAAAACCGATTAATGACCGAATGGTTAGTAGTTTACTTGAGTCGTGAAACCTTGCCAAACCAAAGCCCATTCCCCTTTCGGAACAACGGATTTGTCCGTCATTATCACAAGGCACAATCCCACCACATGACTGCGCTTTCTTCACCGCCCGCCATCACGCACGCCGAAAATTTCCCGGTGGCCTCGTTTTTGTGCCCCCCCGCCCTGCGAGCTCCCATTGCTGCCATTTACCACTTTGCCCGAACTGCCGATGACATGGCCGATGAGGGCGACGCGCCTGCGCAACAGCGCCTAGCCGACTTGAGCGCGTACCGCGAAGCGCTGCGCTTGGCAAGCCAAGGCCAAGTGAACCCCAAAAGCCCCTGGGCTTGGATTTTTGCGCCCTTAGCGCAAACGCTTCAGAATTTCAAGCTGCCCGTGCAACTGCTGCACGACCTCTTAGACGCTTTTGTGCAAGACATTGAAAAAACGCGGGACGCCCAAGGCTACGCCGATACGGCTGAATTACTCGACTACTGCCGCCGCTCGGCCAATCCAGTGGGGCGCTTGTTGCTGCACCTTTACGGAATCAGCGAAGCCGCTGCTTTGGCGCAAAGCGATGGCATTTGCACCGCGCTACAACGAATTAACTTTTTGCAAGATCCCAGCCGCGATCTTCCTCGGGGGCGCAATTACTTTCCCCACAATGCAATGCGCGCGCTGCAGTTAGAGCCTGACAATTTGCAGTCTTTTTCTGGCACAAGCGCAGCCCATGCCTTGGTTTTACAGGGCTGCCAAGCCACACGCGAGCAAATGCAAGTGTCCATGGCATTGGTTCACCGCATTCCCGGACGGGCAGGGTGGGAACTGCGCTTTGTGATTCAAGGTGCCCTGCGGGTTTTAGACAAAGTCGAGCACCTGCAAAGCCGAGTTTTCAAAGAGCGCCCACGCTTGCGCTGGTGGGATGCGCCCACCGTACTTTGGCGGGTACTGCGCATGTCCGTACGAGCGACAATGCAGCGATGACGCCTGAAGCCTACGTTCAAGAAAAAGCCGCTGCTTCGGGCAGCAGTTTTTACTACGCGTTTTTATTTCTTCCTGCGCCCAGGCGCGCTGCAATTACGGCCTTTTATGCTTTTTGCCGTGAAGTCGATGACGTGGTTCACGACGCGGTGGACACCGGCGTGGCTGCCACCAAACTGGCATGGT
>CANJNX010000178.1 GCA_947475495.1 Comamonadaceae bacterium
GACGAAGCGCCCTTAGGTGGTCTGGAAGCCGCGGCACAACTCGGACGCCACGATTTCAAAAACCTCGTGAGCTTTACCAGTTTGTCAAAGCGCAGCAATGTGCCGGGCATGCGCAGCGGTTTTTGCGCAGGTGACGCCGCCCTCATCAAACCCTTTTTGCTGTACCGCACCTACCACGGCAGCGCCATGAGCCCCGTGGTTCAAACTGCCAGTGTGGCGGCTTGGAACGACGAGGCGCATGTGGTTGAGAACCGCCGGATGTACCGGGAAAAGTTTGCCCAAGTCACGCCCATGTTGGCAAAGGTGATGGATGTGGCTTTGCCAGATGCCGGTTTTTATTTGTGGGCTGGCATACAGGGCAGCGACGAAGACTTCGCCCGCGATCTTTACGATGCCTACAATGTGACGGTTTTGCCGGGTAGTTATCTGGCGCGAGAAGCGCGGGGACACAACCCGGGCGCCCACCGGATTCGGATGGCGCTGGTCGCGCATACCGATGAGTGCCTTGAGGCTGCCACGCGCATCGTGCAGTTTGTGCAGTCCCGTCACTGAATTTTTTTTGTATCTTCGTTAAACCCCTCCTTAGAAAGAGCAGCGCATGAGCCAACAATTGCAAACGATCTTAGATGCCGCGTGGGAAGACCGCGCCAATATGTCTATCCAATCTGCACCCAAAGAAGTGGCAGACGCCGTCGAGCACGTGATCGCCCAATTGAACAACGGCACCTTGCGCGTTGCCACCCGCAATGGCGTGGGCCAATGGACAACCCACCAGTGGATCAAGAAAGCCGTGTTGCTGTCATTTCGCTTGAAAGACAACCGCGTCATGAAGTCGGGTGACCTCACGTTTTTTGACAAAGTCGACACCAAATTCAGCCACATGACGGCTGAAGAACTCAAGGCCTCGGGTGTGCGCGTGGTACCACCCGCCGTTGCGCGTCGCGGCAGCTTTGTCGCCTCTGGCGCCATTTTGATGCCCTCTTACGTCAACATCGGCGCCTATGTGGACTCCGGCACCATGGTCGACACCTGGGCCACTGTAGGTTCCTGCGCACAGATTGGCAAAAACGTACATTTGTCCGGCGGCGTAGGCATTGGCGGCGTGTTGGAACCGATGCAAGCAGGCCCAACGATCATTGAAGACAACTGTTTTATCGGTGCCCGCTCGGAAGTGGTTGAAGGCGTGATCATCGAAGAAAATTCGGTGCTCGGTATGGGCGTTTTCATTGGCCAAAGCACCCCTATTTTTGACCGTGCCACGGGCGAAATTTCTTACGGACGCGTTACCAGCGGCTCTGTTGTTGTCAGCGGCAACATTCCTAAAGTTGCGGCCAACGGCGCACCGTTTAGCATGTACGCCGCCATTGTGGTCAAGCGCGTAGACGCACAAACCCGCTCCAAGACCAGCATCAACGACTTGTTGCGCGACTGATCTGCATTAGGCCCTTTTCGATGTCTCGCACCCTCCAGCTCACCGAGCAACTCCTCTCGCGCCCATCAGTTACCCCTGAGGACGCGGGATGCTTGGAGATCATTACCGCGCGGCTCGCTCCGCTGGGTTTTGTGTGTGAACGCATTGACAGCGGGCCTGAGACCTTTCGCGTGAGCAACCTCTGGGCGGTCAAACGCAGCGCCCACGCAGGCGCAAAAACACTGGTGTTTGCTGGCCACACCGATGTGGTCCCTACCGGGCCGCTAGAGCAGTGGGCAAGCAACCCTTTCACCCCCACCCACCGCGACGGCAAACTGTATGGCCGAGGCGCCAGCGACATGAAAACGTCACTGGCTGCGATGGTGGTAGCGTGTGAAGAGTTTGCAGTCTCTCATGCAGATCCCCAAATCAACATAGCTTTTTTGCTCACCAGCGACGAAGAAGGCCCCGCCTTGGACGGCACGGTCAAGGTGTGCGAAGCCCTTACCGCGCGCGGTGAAACGCTGGACTGGTGCATCGTCGGCGAGCCCACCTCGGTTGAAAAAACTGGCGACATGATTAAAAACGGCCGGCGCGGCACCATGAGCGGCAAGCTCACGGTCAAAGGCGTGCAAGGCCATATTGCTTATCCACAACTCGCCAAAAACCCCATTCATTTGTTGGCTCCGCCTTTGGCCGAATTGGTGGCGATAGAGTGGGACCAAGGCAATGATTTTTTCCCACCCACGAGCTGGCAGGTCAGCAACGTGCATGGAGGTACGGGCGCGAGCAACGTGATTCCTGGGCACTTGGTTTTGGATTTCAACTTTCGGTTTTGCACCGAATCCACACCAGAGTCTTTACAGCAACGCCTGACCGCCGTGCTTGAAAAACACGCCTTGGAATATGACCTGGTCTGGACCATTGGCGGCCTGCCTTTTCTAACCACGCCAGGCGTCTTGGTCGAGACGGTGCGCAGCGCTATTTTGGAAGAAACAGGTCTGCAAACACAGCTGTCCACCACGGGCGGAACCAGTGACGGCCGCTTTATTGCGCAGATCTGCTCCCAGGTTGTGGAGGTCGGCCCGCCCAACGCCACCATTCATAAACTCAATGAACATGTCAGCCTCGCCGATATGGAGCCGCTGAAGAATATTTACCGCAAAGTCTTAGAGCGCCTAGACCTCCAGGCCCGCGCATGACGCTTTTGGAACTGGTGAATAGTTGCGCCAAGCAACTCGGTGACGCCCACCTCAGCTTTGGCCACGGCACCCAAAACGCTTTCGATGAAGCCGCTTGGCTGGTACTTTGGCGTTTGGGCTTGCCCCTTGACTCGGCACTGGACAACACAGGCGACTATGCCGACAAACCACTCAGCGATGAAGATGTTGAACAGGTGCAAGCCCTGGTGCGCGAGCGCATCCAAACCCGCAAGCCCGCAGCCTACTTAACCCATGAAGCCTGGCTTGAAGGCTTTGCTTTTTATGTCGATGAGCGCGTGATCGTTCCGCGCTCATTGATCGCCGAATTGCTGGTCCATGGCGGCATGGACTACTTTTTAAGCCCATCCACCCACAAGGTGTTGGACTTGTGTACCGGCAATGGCAGCTTGGCCATCATCGCGGCCCACGTCTTTCCTGACATCGACGTCACCGGGGCCGATTTCTCCGAAGATGCCTTGGCGGTAGCCAGTATCAACGTGGAAAAGCACCAACTGCAAAAGCGCCTGGTTTTGCTTCAGTCCGATGGCCTGCAAGCGCCTGCTTTGCAATCTCGTGGGCCTTTTGATTTGATTGTGTGCAACCCCCCGTATGTCAATGCCAACAGCATGGCCGAACTTCCGCCCGAATACCTGGCCGAACCGACTATGGCTTTGGACGGCAATACGGCCGGGGGCAGCGACGGCATGGACTTTGTCCGTAGCTTGCTGCAGAACGCCGCAGCCCAACTCAGCCCGCACGGCGTGTTGGTCTTAGAAATTGGCAATGAACGCCCTTATTTTGAAGCCGCATTTCCATTGCTGGAAGTGGTTTGGCTGGAAACCAGTGCCGGTGAAGACCAGGTTTGTCTCATCACGCACGCAGCACTCACCTCATGATTACTCTGAAAAATGTCACCTTGCGCCGCGGCGCCAAGGTGTTGCTGGACAACACGTCCGTCACCATCAATCCTGGAGAAAAAGTAGGCCTGGTGGGGCGCAACGGCGCCGGCAAATCCTCCATGTTTGCGTTGC
>CANJNX010000179.1 GCA_947475495.1 Comamonadaceae bacterium
CCGGTGAGCTTGCTCAGCGATTCAAACTGCGTAAAGTCACCATCGATCGACCAATCAAAACCGGCGGTGTTGTAGCGCGCATAGCGTCCCGTCATCTGCGGTACGCGGTCGTAGGGCGGGACAATCGGTGCGCTGATGTCTTGCAGGGTTTGCCACTTCAAGACCTTCACACTCGACGAAAAATAGCCGCGTCCCCAAGTCGCCGTCACGTCGGCGGGCAGCAAGCGCGGGGACGCACCGGGTGCTAAGGCGGTGTTGGTAAAGTCCCGCCAATAGTCATCGTCACTTACCCGGCTGATGTTGAGGGCGACCCCCACCCCGCCCATGGGGATATTTACGCCGCCGTTGTGCACCACGGAGCCGCTCCAGCGGTCGAGGTTGCGCAGCTTGTCCGCCGGCATATAGCTCATGCGGGCCGTTCCGGAATAACTGGGCTCAAGGTAGCGAAATTCGCCCCCGACATTGACACCCCGGGCCGCCATGTACACCGGTGTGAGGGTGGCATCGCGGTTAGGCGCAATGTCAAAGTAGTAAGGCGTCGTTATCTCCGTACCGTTGGCGGTGTCAAACGCCACGCTTGGCGGCAAGAAACCAGATTTGCGCTTGCTCGACAGCGGAAAACTGATGGGCAAGACGCCAAGCACCGGAACCCCTTTGAACTGCAAAAATGCACTTTGGGCAACGCCAATGTCTTCGTCGTTGTCAAAGTCAATGCGCCCCGCTTTGAGAATCCAATCGGGCACCCAGTCAGGGCCGGGTTTGCGTCTGCATGTGGTGTAGGTTGCTTGGTGAACGCTCAAATGGGTGCTGTCGATAAAGTCTGCACGTTTGGCTTGGCCATGGGCGTCGTTTTGTAAAAATTGGTAACGCGGCTCGGTGAAAAAACCTTTGAAGGCATCGAGCTCCACCTCCATATACGGGCCTTCGTAGCGGTTGCCGTTGCGGTTGACAAGCGCATTGCCTGTAGCGCGCGCGATATCGGTCGAGTGGTCGTACTCCAACCGGTCCCCTTTGACCACCATGCCAGGTTTTCGCAGTACCGCATCACCTTCGGCCACCGTTTCTAAATCGGTACTTCCGCTGATCGTATCGGCTTGAATAAAAACAGGTGCGGATTTGGTTTGTTCTGTAGGGAGATCTTCTTCAAGACGCGCTGAAGGCTTCAGCTGCAGCGGTGGATCAGCAAAGGGTTGGGCCAACCCAAGACGAGCCATGCCCAGCAAAAGCACCATCCCAGCGCACAGAAGCAGACGTCGACAAGACCGCCGCGCAGCGGAGCCAGGCACTAAATAAGACATGAAGAGGCGGGATGGATCACAAAAAGATAGAAAATAGATTATCCATGACCCCAGCCCCTCTTTTTCTCCTTTGCGTTGACCATTAGCCATGCCACTGCCAGACCCTGCCTCCCTTCCCCTTGACTCTGCGCCCCAGGAGCAAGCGCTATTGTGGCAAGACGCACAGCGACAAAGCCAGTTTCAAGCGTGGCTGGAAGGCGTGAGCAAACGCTTTTCCTTGGACGATGCGAGCGTACGGCTTGCTTCGGCCGATGCCAGTTTTCGGAGGTATTTGCGCGTGAACACCACGCAAATCGGTATGGGCCCCACCCTCATCATCATGGATGCGCCGCCAGAAAAAGAAAACAGCCAACCTTTCGTTAACGTAGCAGCTCTTTTAAAAGATGCAGGGATTCGCTCGCCGCAGGTATTGGACTGGAACGAGCCACAAGGCTTCATGCTGCTTACCGACTTGGGCAGCCGCACCATGATGCAAACGATGGACCCGACACGCCCGCCCCCGCTGGACTTGTATTTGCAGGCCATCGATGCCTTGATTGCGTGGCAGTTGGCTTCGCGCGAAGGCGTATTGCCGCCCTATGACTATGCCTTGTTGCGCCGCGAGATCGATCTTTTCCCGCAGTGGTACCTCAAAGAACACCGGCAAGTTACGCTCAGTGAGAAACAAACCCAAGTGATGGAAAGTGCATTTGAAGCCATCATCGCAAGCAACCTGCGTTGGCCCAGTGTCTATGTGCACCGCGACTTCATGCCCCGCAATTTGATGGTGGCCGATGATGCGCCGTCTCTTGGAACATTGGGCGTGTTGGATTTTCAAGATGCGGTGTACGGCCCCATCACGTATGACATTGCCAGCCTCATGCGTGATGCATTTTTGAGCTGGGACGAAGATTTTTGTTTAGACGTCACCATCCGCTACTGGGACAAGGCCCGCAAGGTCGGTCTACCCGTAGGGGATGATTTTGGTGAGTTTTACCGTGGCGTTGAGTGGATGGGTTTGCAGCGCCACCTCAAAATTGCAGGCATTTTTGCGCGACTGACCCTGCGTGACGGCAAACCCAAGTACTTGGCCGATACGCCCCGCTTCATCGGCTATATACGCTCCACGTGCGACCGCTACATTGAACTCAAACCGCTGCTGCGTTTGATTGAAGACATCGAGGGCATTGTGCAGCCGATCAACTTAGCGTACCCGCGTTTGAATACCCCCAAATAAACCCTTTAGCTTCCCACTGACATGCCCCGCTTTTACTGCCCTGCCGCGTTGCAAACCGGCCTCACTCTGGAGCTGCCAGCAGGACCTGCGCGGCATGTGCAAGTGTTGCGTTTGCAACCAGGGGACGCGATCACCCTCTTTAACCACGGCCCCGATGGGGAGGGATGGGACCAGCACCAAGGCGGAGAGTTTGATGCCACGGTGACCCAGATGGGGCGCAGCAATGTGCAAGTCCAGATTGGCAAGCACCACGCCATTGAACGTGAAAACACCAACGCCGTGCATTTGGCCATCGGCATGCCCGCCAACGAGCGCATGGACTGGTTGGTGGAAAAAGCAGTGGAGCTGGGCGTTGCCAGCATCCAACCCTTGATGACCCAGCGCACGGTCTTGCGTTTGAGCGGCGAGCGCGCCGCCAAAAAACAAAGCCATTGGCAAAGTATTGCCATTGCAGCGTGTGAGCAATGTGGCGGCAACCGGGTGCCCGTGGTCCACCCCGTGATGAATTTCGACACCTGGCTCACTCAAAGCCAAAGCCAAAGCCTGCGCCGTGCGGTGTTGTCCCTGCGCGAAGGCAGCGTTGCGCTGACACCGTGGGCAGCGCCAAACAGGCAGGAAGCCCTTGTGTTTTTGTGCGGCCCCGAAGGGGGCTTAAGCCCCGCAGAAGAAGAGGCCGCTATTGCCCAAGGTTTCGCTCCCGTGAGTTTGGGCAAGCGGGTCTTGCGCTCGGAAACGGCGGCGCTTGCGGCGCTAGTGCAAGCCAGTGGATGGGCTGCGTAAAACCTTGTAACGCATGGGCGCAACGCAAGCGTTAAGACGCAATTGCGTGATCCAACCAAGTGCGCATTCGCGCCAATACCTCTTGCCGCCCAGGCTCGTTGAAAATCTCATGGTAAAAACTCTCATAGCAATGGCTTTGGACAAAGGCGCTGGGCGCAGCAGCCGCAAAAGCCCTGCTGCCTTGCGGATGCACTAAGCGGTCCTTCCCAGCAAAAAGCAACAAGGTCGGCGTGGACCAAAGCGCAGCGTGTGCAAGCACCGCAGGGCCTTCGTCTGCAATGAACTTGGCCAAACGTGCAGCAATGCGGTCATGAACCAAGGGGTCGGCGCGGTAGGCTGCAACCACCGCG
>CANJNX010000180.1 GCA_947475495.1 Comamonadaceae bacterium
GATGAAAGCCATGTTGGAGCAAAAAATTGCCCACCCCAAAGCAGGTGCCAACACCGCCTGGGTTCCCAGCCCCACGGGCGCGACATTGCACGCCTTGCACTACCACCAAGTACTGGTCAGCGACGTACAAAAGGAACTCGAAAAAATCGATGCCAAGAAAGAACGCGCAGCCCTGTTGCATGGCCTTTTGACTATTCCAGTGACCTCCACACCGAACTGGAGCGAGAAAGAAAAACAACAAGAATTGGACAACAACGCCCAAGGTATTTTGGGCTATGTGGTGCGCTGGGTTGACCAAGGCGTGGGTTGTTCCAAAGTGCCTGATATTCACAACGTGGGACTGATGGAAGACCGCGCCACGCTGCGTATCAGCAGCCAACACATTGCCAACTGGCTGCTCCACCGCGTGGTGAGTAAAAAGCAAGTCCAAGAAACCTTGGAGCGCATGGCCGGTGTGGTCGATACGCAAAACGCAGGCGATGCGGTATACCAGCCGATGGCAGGACATTTCTCTACCTCAGCCGCATTTAAAGCCGCTTCTGATCTGGTCTTCAAAGGCCTGGCGCAACCCAGCGGCTACACCGAACCTTTGCTGCATGCCTGGAGGCTGAAGGTAAAGGACGGCAAAGCTTAATAGAGCAGATATGCGGTGGTTGCAGCTCACCTACAACGTGAAATGCAACCCATTTGGGGCATTGCACAAAAAGTTAAGACTTCATTGCAGCTTTGAGAACCCGCGCGTAATTGCCATAAGCCACCCGCTCAATGACTGAAGACTCCAACTTCATGTCTTGCAAGTGGTCCACCACACTGCGCAAGTGCGTGTAATTATTCACGGACCAACTTGGGCCTACACCTTCAATATCGGTTCCGATGGCCACATGGTCTGCGCCAATTTTGTTGACAAGACTTGCAATTTCTTTCGCGTAGCCTCGCGTATCTCCCAGCCCCACGGCCCACCCTGGTCCTGGGCGGGAAAAACCCAACCCCCACAATCCCACCACTCCACCCCCCGCAGCTATCTTCTTGGCGTGGGCCAACGACAAGCGGCGCTTCATGTGCCCATAGGGATCACGCCAATCGCCGCCATCGCCATCCACCCAACCATGCGACCAAATAACGGGAACCTTTGCAATTGCGAGCGCTTGGTCCACCCCGGCTGAAGTGCAATGGGCCAGGTCCACCAGAACCCCTTGGGCCCCACACTTTTCTACCAATTGTTTGCCCATCGCACTCAGGCCGTTGTGCACTGGCTCAGTGGTCTGAAAATCGCCGACCGGCGTGCGAATGTAATGGACCAACTGAAGATGGCGCAGGCCTTTGTCATAAGCCGCGTCCAAATTGTCAAGGCGCCCCTCCAAGAAATCCGCTCCCTCGCTGGACAAAACCACACCCGATTCACCCGCGATGCAGGCATCCACGTCCGCCTTGGTAAGAACAACCTTGAGCTTTTGCGCTGTCACATACGTACCCATGCGATCTAAGGCGGCGTTGAAGTACCTGGAAAGCTCTCCAGGCGCAGGTTCGCTGACTTGCACAATCCCTTTGTCAGTACTGCGAATCCAACGCGCATCCGCGACCAACTTCCAAGCCACCAGTGCGATGCCTTGCCCGCGCATTTCTTCGGCCAAACCCGAGTCGCCCATTTTCCTGCTGAACATGCCGTAATGGCTGTGCATGTCTGAAATGGGGACGCGCACGGACTGCGCATACCCAGAAAAAGAAGCGCCCGCAAGCAAAGCACTGGCAGAAAATAAGAGCTTGCGACGATTGATCATTGCAACGTTATGGAAACTGGGCAATGGGGTGGGATTCATAGAGTAGGGCTCCGAAAGCGTGCTTGCAAGCTATCGTAACTTAGCCCACAAGTTGGCTCTTTTAAAAACCTTCACACCACACAGGCAAAATACCCCCATGCCAACCCTCCCCCCCTTTATCGCCCCCACCCGATTCACCGACCCTGCGGCTGCGCTGGCGCAGGTGGTGCGTATTTATGACAACAGCATTGCCCATTTGCGCCAAGCGATGCAGCAGTTTGTGGCGGGGGATGACAGCGTTGCGGGTGTGCGGGCGTGCTATCCCTTGGTGCGCATTCATACCGAGAGTGTGTCCTTGCACGGCGGACAAGATGCCGCTGGATTAAGTTACGGCTTTGTAGCAGGCCCCGGCCGTTTTGAAACCACGCTCACGCGCCCGGATCTTTACCAAGCCTATTACCTCGAACAATTTCGTTTGCTCTTAAAAAACCACGGCGCCGAGCTTGAAATCGGCACCAGCAACCAAGCCATTCCCGTGCATTTTTCATTTGCGGAAAACGACCACGTTGAAGGCAATATGGATGCCACACGGCGTGCACGCATGCGCGATGTGTTTGACCTGCCCGACCTGGCGGCGATGGATGACGGCATTGCCAACGGTACCTTTGAGCCCAAGCCAGGCGAGGCCATGCCCTTGTCGCTGTTTACCGCTCCGCGTGTGGACTACTCTTTGCACCGCTTACGCCACTACACCGGAACGGCACCCGCGCATTTTCAGAACTTTGTGCTTTTTACCAACTACCAGTTTTATATCGACGAATTCATCGCTTTGGGTCGGGCTGCAATGGGCGACCCTAAAAGTGATTACTCCGCTTTTGTAGAACCAGGCAACGTCGTTACCCACCGTGCGGGTCTGGCTGTGCCTGCACAAGCCGCCCAAGGGATTGCGCCAGCGCGGCTTCCACAAATGCCGGGCTACCACTTAGTTCGCAGTGATGGCAGTGGCATCACCATGGTTAATATTGGCGTAGGCCCCGCCAATGCGAAAAACATCACCGACCATATTGCAGTGTTGCGCCCGCACGCGTGGATCATGCTCGGGCACTGCGCCGGACTGCGCAACACCCAGCAACTCGGCGACTACGTTCTGGCCCACGGCTATGTGCGCGAAGACCATGTGCTCGACGAAGAATTGCCTTTGTGGGTACCTATTCCCGCCTTAGCTGAGATTCAATTGGCCTTAGAGCAAGCAGTAGCCGACGTCACCCACCTCCAAGGCGCTGCCCTCAAAAGCATTTTGCGAACCGGCACTGTCGCTTCTACCGACAACCGCAACTGGGAACTCTTACCCAACAACCAACCCCAACGCCGCTTTAGCCAAAGCCGTGCCGTAGCGCTCGATATGGAAAGCGCAACCATTGCGGCCAATGGGTTTCGCTTTCGGGTCCCGTATGGAACCCTGCTGTGTGTGAGCGACAAACCTTTGCATGGCGAGATTAAATTACCGGGCATGGCGAACCACTTTTACCGCGAACGCGTTGACCAACATTTGCGCATCGGTATGCGCGCGATTGAGCTCTTACGCGAACGCGGCCTCAACCAATTGCACAGCCGAAAATTACGCAGTTTTGCCGAAGTGGCCTTTCAATAAGATTCGTACAACGTTCCAACCTACTACCAACTTTCATGACAATGGATTCTTTATTTGAGGTGGCGCACTTAAGCAAACGCTTTGGCGACAACACCGTGGTCGATGACCTATCTTTCTCGATCGCGCCAGGTGAATGCTTGGGCGTGATTGGCCCCAACGGCGCGGGTAAAACAACCACCATTCGGATGTGCTTGGGCCTGACCGCTCCCGACAGCGGAAGCATCACAGCC
>CANJNX010000181.1 GCA_947475495.1 Comamonadaceae bacterium
CATTTGGCCAATTTGGCAGAAGACCGCCACCACATTCGGCGCCGAGCCGTTCACGAACGCGCAGGAGAAAGCCAAGAAGGCAGCATTGACGTGGCTATTTCCCGGCTGCGCTGGGCCGGAATTTCCCCCAAAACCATTTCCCAAACTTTGGCCCACAGCTTTGTGTCCCCGGTACTCACCGCCCACCCCACCGAAGTTCAACGCAAAAGTATTCTTGATGCCGAACGGGCGATTGCCCAATTGCTCACCCAGCGCGATGAAATCAAGCAGCACAGCTTTGGGCAAGACCCCAAACGGGATGCACTCACGCCCCGCGAACTGGCCGCCAATGAAGCACAAATTCGCGCTCGGGTGATGCAACTGTGGCAAACCCGCTTGTTGCGCTACAGCAAGCTCACGGTTGCCGATGAAATTGAAAATGCACTGAGCTATTACGAATCGACCTTTTTGCGGGAAATCCCCAAAATCTACAGTGCGCTTGAAAACACCTTGGGGCAGCACCCGGTGCACAGTTTTTTGCGCATGGGCCAATGGATTGGGGGCGACCGCGATGGCAACCCCAACGTCAGCGCAGAAACCTTGGAATACGCCTTGCGCCGCCAAAGCGAAGTGGCGCTTCGGCATTACCTGACCGAGGTGCACTACTTAGGCAGCGAACTCTCTATCTCCGCCATGCTGAGCGACTGCAGCGCCGACATGCAAGCCCTGGCTGAAAGCAGCCCAGACCACAATGAACACCGCAAAGACGAGCCCTACCGCCGTGCGCTCATTGGCATGTATGCGCGCTTGGCCGCAAGCCTGCATGAACTCACGGGCACCGATGCCGCTCGCCACGCCCTTGCCCCCCAAAACCCCTACCGACTGGCGCAAGAGTTCATAGCAGACCTGCGCACGATAGAGCACTCCCTCATCGCCCACCATGGCCAAGCCCTCACTGCGCAGCGCTTGCATCCTCTGATACGCGCTGTTGAAGTCTTTGGCTTTCATTTGGCCACGGTTGACCTACGCCAAAGCTCAGACAAGCACGAGGAAGTGGTGGCCGAACTGCTGCGCACGGCCCGCATTGCGTCTGACTACAGCGCATTAGACGAAGCCGCAAAACGCAGCGTGCTCATGCGCCTTTTAAACGATGCGCGAGGCTTGCGGGTGCAAGGCGTAAGCTACTCAAGCCACACCCAAGGCGAGTTGGCTATTTTCACGATGGCCAAAGCCATGCGCGAGCGCTTTGGCAACGAAGCCATTCGCCACTACATCATCAGCCACACCGAAACGGTCAGCGATTTACTCGAAGTGCTGTTGTTGCAAAAAGAGGTGGGCCTTGTCAGTGGGACGCTCGACAGCAAGGCCCACAGTGACCTGATCGTGGTCCCATTGTTTGAGACCATCGAGGATCTGCGCAATGCGGCGCACATCATGCGCGCTTTTTATGCCCTGCCCGGGATAGCAGAATTGGTCAAACGCAGTGGCGCTGAGCAAGACATCATGCTGGGCTACTCCGACAGCAACAAAGACGGCGGAATTTTCACCAGCAACTGGGAGTTGTACCAAGCAGAAATTGCCCTGGTTGAACTGTTTGATGCGCTCCAAACCCAGCATGCGATTAAGTTGCGCATGTTCCACGGCCGCGGGGGCACGGTGGGGCGCGGCGGCGGGCCGAGCTACCAAGCGATCTTGGCACAACCCCCTGGAACCGTGCGCGGTCAAATTCGGTTGACCGAGCAAGGCGAGGTGATTGGCTCGAAATACGCCAACCCAGAGATCGGCAGGCGAAACCTTGAAACCTTGGTTGCTGCCACCTTGGAAGCCACCCTGCTCCAAACCACCAAACCGGCCACCAAAGTGTTTCTCGCTGCGGCCGCCGAGTTGTCACAAAGCAGCATGGCCGCCTACCGCGCCTTGGTCTATGAAACCCCAGGGTTTACGGAGTATTTTTTCAGCGCAACGCCTTTGCGCGAAATTGCCGAACTCAATATCGGCTCTCGACCGGCTTCGCGCAAGGCGACCCAAGCCATTGAAGATTTGCGCGCCATTCCTTGGGGATTCAGTTGGGGCCAATGCCGCTTAACCTTACCGGGCTGGTTTGGTTTTGGTGCTGCAGTGCAGACCTTTATCCATGGCAATAACGGCCAAAACACCGCTGCTCTGGCCAAAGAACGAACTGCACTGCTCCAAAAAATGGTGCGTCAGTGGCCTTTTTTTCAAACCCTGCTCTCCAATATGGACATGGTGATGGCCAAAAGTGATTTGGCTCTGGCATCGCGTTATTCCGAACTCGTTAGCGATGCGCGTTTGCGTAAACGGATATTTACCGCCATTGAAGCCGAGTGGCACCGAACCGCTGCGGCCTTGTCCTTGATTACCGGCGACAAGCAGCGCCTTGCCCACAACGCCTCACTGCAACGCTCTATCCGACACCGCTTCCCTTACATTGACCCACTGCACCATTTGCAAGTCGAATTGGTGCGCCGTTACCGGGCCGGACAATCGGATGAACGGGTACAACGAGGGATTCATATTTCTATCAACGGGATTGCCGCAGGGCTGCGAAATACCGGATAAACCCTAGCACCGAGCGTCCCCGATAAAATCAGGCTATGACAAACCAACTCGACAAAAAATCCCAAGCCTGGTCGGCGCTCTTTTCTGAACCCATGAGCGAGTTGGTCAAGCGCTACACCGCCAGCGTGTTCTTCGACAAACGCCTGTGGCAAGCCGACATCCAAGGCTCGCTGGCGCACGCCGAGATGCTCGCCGCCCAAAAAATCATCGGCGCACAAGACCTGGCCGACATCGAGCGCGGCATGGCGCAAATCACCCAAGAGATCGAATCTGGCGCCTTTGAGTGGCAGCTTGACCTGGAAGACGTGCATCTGAACATCGAAGCGCGCCTGACCCAGCTGGTGGGCGACGCGGGCAAGCGCCTGCACACGGGACGCAGTCGCAACGACCAGGTCGCCACCGACGTGCGCCTGTGGTTGCGCGGTGAAATGGATCTCATCACCGACTTGCTGCTTGATTTGCAAAAGTCACTCGTGGAAGTGGCTGAAAAAAACGTCGAGGTGATCCTGCCCGGATTCACCCACTTGCAAGTGGCGCAGCCTGTGAGTTTTGCGCACCACCTTCTGGCCTACGTAGAAATGTTTGCACGTGACGCCGAGCGCATGGGCGATGTGCGCCGCCGCACCAACCGCCTGCCGCTGGGCAGCGCCGCACTGGCGGGTACCACCTACCCGCTGGACCGTGAACGCGTGGCCCGCACGCTAGGTATGGTGGACGCGCAAGGCAACGCGCAGGTTTGCCAAAACAGCCTGGACGGCGTAAGCGACCGCGACTTCGCCATCGAATTCACCGCCGCAGCTTCTATTTGCATGGTGCACATCAGCCGCTTGTCAGAAGAGCTGATTCTGTGGATGAGCCAAAACTTTGGATTCATCCAGATTGCCGATCGCTTCACCACCGGCAGCTCCATCATGCCGCAAAAGAAAAACCCCGACGTGCCCGAACTCGCGCGTGGAAAGACCGGCCGTGTGGTGGGCCATTTGATGGGCCTCATCACCCTGATGAAAGGCCAGCCCTTGGCCTACAACAAAGACAACCAGGAAGACAAAGAGCCGCTGTTTGACACCGTGGACACGC
>CANJNX010000182.1 GCA_947475495.1 Comamonadaceae bacterium
CCGGCGCCTCGCGGATTTGCCCGAGGGCGATCTGTCCCGGGTGCGTGCCAACTTGGTGAAACAAGACACCTTGCACAAAATTGCGGTGGATTTGGGTTTGCCTTTGGTGATCAAGCTAGGCGAAGGCGAAATGCGTTCAGGGGGACAAAAACGTGCTTCGATCTTGGCGGATGCCTTGGAGTCTTTGATTGGGGCGGTTTACCTCGACGGCGGTTTTGCGAAAGCCCAAGCTTTGGTGCAGCGCTTGTATGCATCTGTTGATATCAACCCGCAGATGGACGCGATCGGCAAAGACCCCAAAACCGAGCTGCAAGAGTGGCTGCAAGGTCGGAAATTGAAAATTCCGGAGTACCGGGTGGTCAGTGTTTTGGGCGCCGCGCACCAGCAAAGTTTCGATGTGGAATGTGAAATTCCAGAGTTGCAATTGACCGAACGCGGTATTGGCGGATCCCGCCGTGCCGCTGAACAGGCCTCAGCCGCAGCCATGCTGCAAACCATTCATTCAAAGGCGGGGCTATGACAGTTTCAAAAAATAATAAAGCTCTTCCCATTGACGCTGTGCCAGAGGGAGAAGTGCAAACAGCCGATGCCTTGGACAGCATGCTCGAAGGCCTGCTCAAAACCACCCTGCGAACCGCTGCACCTGGAACCCAAGGCTTAGAGGGCCAACGCTGTGGTTTGGTCGCCATTGTGGGTAAGCCCAACGTGGGTAAATCGACTCTGATGAATGCGCTGGTGGGGCAAAAAATCAGTATCACCTCGCGCAAAGCGCAAACCACCCGCCACCGTATCACGGGAATTCATACCCGCGGGGCAACCCAGTTTGTATTCGTGGACACCCCAGGTTTTCAAACTCGGCACAACAATGCACTCAACCGCTCCTTGAATAAAACTGTGGTTGGGGCGGTTGGCGATGTCGATCTGATTTTGTTTGTGGTGGAGGCGGGTATGTTTAACCAAGCCGATGCCAAAGTATTGGCGCTTCTCAGCAAGCAGGTGCCTACCTTGCTTGTTGCCAACAAATTGGACCAAGTCAATCGGCGCGCAGATATTGCGCCTTGGTTGCAAGAAATGCAGCAACGTCACGCGTTTGCTGAGTTTGTTCCGATGTCAGCAAAAAATGCCAAAGACATCGAACGGATGTTGGGGATTTGCGAAAAATACCTGCCTGAGCAAGCCTGGTGGTACGCCGACGATGAACTCACAGATCGCAGCGAGAAATTTTTAGCCAGTGAAACGGTACGAGAAAAACTGTTTCGACTCACGGGCGATGAGTTGCCTTACACCTCTACGGTGGTGATCGATAAGTTTGAAGAAGAAGCGGGCCGGGGCAAGCAAAAACGTCTTTTGCGAATTGCCGCAACCATTGTCGTTGAACGGGATGGTCACAAGGCCATGGTCATCGGGGACAAAGGTGAGCGGATCAAACGCATTGGCATGGAAACGCGCGTCGAGTTGGAAAAACTGCTTGATGCCAAAGTGTTTATCGAAATGTGGGTCAAGGTGCGATCCGGTTGGGCGGACGATGAGGCACGCGTTCGCTCGTTCGGATACGAGTAAATGGCCACCCGGCGAATCTCAGACGAGCCCGCATTTGTACTGCACCGCTACGACTGGAGTGAGTCCAGTCTCATTTTGGAAGTCTTTACGCGCCACCACGGCCGCATCGCTTTAATTGCCAAAGGCGTGAAGCGCCCGAGTTCGAGCTTTCGCCCCATCTTGCTGCCTTTGCAGCCTTTGCATCTAGCCTTTGGTGGCGACGCAGAAATCCGCACTTTAAAGAGCGCCGAGTGGCAAGGCGGATATGCCATGCCGTCTGGAGAGGCGCTGCTGTCGGGCTATTACATCAATGAACTGGTAATGACGTTGCTAGCCCGTGACGATCCGCATGCCACCTTGTTTGACGCCTATGCCAATGTGGTGGAAGTCATTGCAAGTGCGCATGGCGAAGTACTTGAAGCTGCGCTGCGCTCCTTTGAACTCCTTCTCTTGCGAGAAGTAGGATTACTTCCGCAACTGGACACGCAAACGATGACACTGGGCGCATTACAGCCCACGCATCAGTACACCTTGGTTCCCGAAGGCGGCCTGCGCTTAGCGCATGATGACGATCGCGCCAGCTTAAGCGGTGCGCAGTGGTCCCAATTGCAAGCCACGCTAGACGGTAGCGTGCCATTTACAAGCACATTGCGTACTTGCGCCGCTTTGAGCAATGCACTCAAGCCCCAGCTGCGTTCACTCCTGCACTACCATAGTGGGGTAAAAACCCTGCGAACGCGGCAGATGATGTTGGATATTCAATCCCTCTGACGCTCTCCTCCCTTTGTTATGTCAACCACATTAACTGCACTGTCTGTCAATCTCAATAAAGTGGCTTTGGTCCGTAACACGCGGCATCTGGGTATTCCCAGTGTCACGCGCGCAGCGACTTTGTGCCTCCAAGCGGGTGCATCCGGTATCACGGTTCACCCTCGCCCTGATGCCCGCCATATCCGTTCTGACGACGTACTTGAACTCGCCCACTTAATAAAGGCATGGCCTGAAAAAGAGTTCAATATTGAAGGAAACCCCCTGCACAACCTGATGGACTGCGTCGCCGACTTGATCGCACGCAAACTCCCTGTGCACCAAGTCACGTTTGTGCCAGATGGGGAAGGGCAATTTACCAGTGACCATGGTTGGAATTTTCCGCAAGATGCCAATCGCCTTCGCCCTTTGATTGCCCAAGCACACGCCTGGGGTCTGCGCGTGAGTTTGTTCATGGATGCCACGCCTGATGCCATGGCGCAAGCCAAGGCCGTAGGCGCAGACCGGGTGGAACTCTATACCGAACCCTACTCAGCGTCTTGGGCAACCCCAAGCCAATCGGCGCAATTGGAACGTTTTGCAAATGCCGCACGAGCGGCCTTGGCTGTGGGGCTTGGCGTGAATGCGGGCCATGATTTAAACCGGGAGAACCTTGCGGCGTTTGTTCGGGCAGTGCCCGGGGTGAGTGAAGTATCGATTGGCCATGCGCTCATTGCCGATGCATTGGAATTAGGCTATACCGAGACAGTGAAGCAATACCTGCACTGCCTGCAGCCATGATTTACGGACTGGGCACCGACATTTGCGATGTACGCAGAATACGCACCAGTCTGCAACGCCACGGTGAGCGTTTTGCGGCCAAAGTCTTAAGTCCCCAAGAGTTGCTTGTGTGGAAGACGCGCAGTGCGCGCTGGCCCGAGCGAGGCGTGAGATACCTTGCAACCCGTTTTAGCGCCAAGGAATCATTTAGCAAAGCCATTGGTTTAGGTATGCGCATGCCCATGACCTGGCGCTCTTGTGAAATTGCCAACCACGCCAGTGGTGCACCTTTTATCGTTTTACATGGCGAACTCAAACAGTGGTTTGAAGCCAAAGGACTGCGTGCCCACGTCACGGTGACCGATGAGACAGACTACGCCGCGAGTTTTTGTGTCGTTGAAATGAACCCATCCCAACCATGACATTCCACGCCCCACTCATTATTGATATTGCCGGTACCAAGCTGACGCAGGTGGACCGTGTCAGATTAAAAAATCCCTTGGTTGGGGGATTGATTTTGTTTTCTCGGAATTGGGAAAACCGCGCCCAACTCAGC
>CANJNX010000183.1 GCA_947475495.1 Comamonadaceae bacterium
ATGGGGATCACCCGCTGCAAGGGGAAGTTTTCAATCATTCCGTACAGATCACGGCCGCAACTCACCACCTCAGGCGGATACCACTGCAGCCAACTTTGACGCGCTGCCACAAAGGCCCCCAAGGCGCTGATCACCAGCAAAAGTGCACTTGAACCAATCCAGAACTTGCGTCCGTTTTGCGAACTGGCAACGGCCGCGATGAGGACAATCAACACCATGGCATAGCGTTGAACGATACACATGGGGCATGGCTCTAAACCCACCACATGCTGCAAATAAAACCCAAAGCCAAGTAAACCGGCGCAAGCCACGCACACCAAGGCGAGCAAGCGCCGTGGGTAACTATCCAAAACAGTCCAAAGAAAATTCACGAGCTCCCTTTCAAAAATTGCAATGCCCCTTGCCATTTTGCACCTAAGACCGGCCCGCAACCGCAGTTTGAACGATAAAGCGAATAAGATTGCGTCTTTGATTTTTATGACTTTAAGGCAAGCATGGCACGTACCGTTCAATGTATCAAGTTAGGCACCGAAGCAGAAGGTTTGGACTTTGCGCCTTACCCCGGTGACTTGGGTAAACGCATTTGGGAGAGCGTGAGCAAAGAGGCATGGGCTGCGTGGCTCAAACACCAAACCATGCTTGTCAATGAAAACCGGCTCAATTTAGCGGACGCACGGGCCCGACAATACCTAGCCCGCCAAATGGAGAACCACTTTTTCGGAGACGGCGCAGACGCTGCCCAAGGCTACGTGCCGCCAAGCGCATAAACACCAATGTCATGAGCGCGTCCCCAGACAAAGCTTTGGCTTGGGCGGGGCGCTCTGCTTGGACAGTTCTTGACACTGCGTTTTTTCAGCTTGACGCATTTCTGGAAACCTGGCTGTTTTGGCGCAATGACGCCATGCGCCCGCGGATGCTCCATTACGTCGGCATAGGAAGTCTTCAGGAATACACCTGCTTTCTAAGCGAAGCGTCAGATCAAAGTGATGTTTCCCCCCGCCAAGACATGTTGGCAATATTGCGGGATGGGTGTGCGGACCTGACACCAGGCATGCACCGGATTCTTTTAGAAAACGGCCAACTCTCACTCACCCTGTGCCTTGGCAACCCTGCAATGATGCTGGCTGCGCAAACCCTGCAAGCTGACCAGGTGCGTCTGGGTGCCGACGTTGCGCAGTGGGATGCGCGTGACCGTGAAGCCTTAGGGCGCTGCTGCAAACCCCAGGCACTTCCTTCTGCGTTTCAAACGAATCGACCCCGAACACGGACTCTCAAATCCCTCACCCTCGCCCAAACCACGCCCCAGCGCTGCGCGGTGATTGGAGCGGGCATCAGTGGCGCGAGTGTTGCCAATGCCTTGGCCAAACGCGGCTGGGCGGTTCAGGTACTCGACAGGCATGCACAACCTGCCGCTGGAGCATCGGGTTTGCCGGCCGGCTTGGTCATTCCCCAACCCACGGAAGATGACAGCACCAGCTCGCAAATTTTGCGCCGAGCTTGTCACCTGATGCTGCAACACCTGCGAGCGGGCTTGGTGCGCGGACACGATTTTGATGATGGTGGCGTTTTACAAATGAAGCCACACCCCATGTGGCATGCCAACGCGGCTTGGCTCCAGCCCGAAAAAATGGTGCTTGCCTGGCTGGCACACCCCTTGATTGAATTCAAAGGCGACACAGCAGTCGCTGCCCTAGAGCGCGTTAACGGGGCTTGGGCTCTGCGAGACAAGCAAGGCGAAACCTTGGCTGTAGCAGATGTCGTGGTGGTAGCCAGCGCAATGGGCATACGCTCGCTCCGCATCCATAGCGATTCAAACCCATCCCTCGCATCGGAATGCATCCAAAATATCGAGGGCCTTCAACCGGTGCATGGCACCTTGAGTGTGGGCGAGCTCCCCCACCTGATGCAGCAGGGTTCGCACTGGCCCACCCACCCGGTCAACGGAAACGGAAGTTTTCTCCCTTGCGTTCCCGGGCTTCGTAATCATTGGATGGCAGGCTCTACGTTTGAACCCGGCCCACCAGCGCAGGAGCCCACACCCCAGCGCCAGCACCACGAAAATTGGGAACGGCTTAGGCAACTGTTACCACTTGTCGCACACGATGTACAAACGCAATTCACCACAGGCTCTATTGCGCATTGGCAAAACACCCGATGTGTCAGCCACGACCGGCTTCCCTTAGTGGGGCCACTGGAGGCCGGTTCGGATGCAACGGTTTGGGCAAGCTTGGGAATGGGCGCGCGGGGACTGACCTTGGCGGCCTTGTGCGCTGAGCTCTTAGTAGCCCGCCTGTGCGGCGAACCGCTGCCTTTGGAAAAAAACCTGGCGCGTAAACTCGACTCGCAGCGCATCCGGCGCAAAAAACGCAACGTGAAGGAGACCTCGTGATTTTGGTTGCAGGCTCTGCCAATATTGATTTTGTGGTCCGCGCCGACCACATTCCTCTGCCCGGAGAAACCGTACTGGGGCGAAATTTCCAAACCTTTCCAGGCGGAAAAGGCGCCAACCAAGCCGTGGCTTGCAGCAAAGCCGGTGGCGTAAAAACCCAGCTGCTCGCTGCATTGGGGGAAGATGACCATGCAAACCGCATCGAAGCATCCCTTCAAGCCGCTTCAGTGGAATTGCGCCCCATTCGGGTTGCGAACCAAGCCACAGGAGCGGCGTTTATTTGCGTTAGCGATGACGCAGAAAACGCCATCACCGTAGCCCCCGGCGCCAATGCCTATTTACTGCCAGCGCACTTGCCGCGTTTAGAGGAATTCAGCCATCTTTTATTGCAATTGGAAACACCGCTAGACACAGTCTTGGCCTACGCGAAGGCGGCAAGCCAACAAGGGGTTCAGGTCGTCTTGAACGCAGCCCCTGCCCAAGCCTTACCAGACGAACTGCTGCATTTGGTGGATATTTTGATCGTCAACGAAGGCGAGTTGATGGCTTTGGCCCATGAAGTGCGCTCGGTTGAAGAAGCCTTAGAGAAACTCCCCTGCACAAGCGTCGTGGTGACCTTAGGCGCCAAAGGCTGCTTGGCGCGTCACAAGGGCACGCTTTACAAACAAGATGCTTTTCCCATCGAAGCCATTGACACCACGGCGGCAGGCGACACTTTTTGTGGCGTTTTGGTCGCCCAATTAAGCCAAGGTTCGGATTGGCCCGCCGCTTTGCGATGTGCCAATGCGGCCAGTGCGTTGACCTGCCTCTCATTAGGGGCCCAATCAAGTATTCCAACTGCGCTTGCAGTGACCCAATTTTTAGAAAACCACTAAGCATGCACACCACGCGCAAGCACACCGTGATTTATGACACCGACCCCGGTGTTGACGATGCCATGGCGCTGTATTTCGCTCTTGCGCACCCTGAGATTCAATTGATCGGTATCACCACCACGTTTGGAAACGTGAGCGTAAAACAAGCCGCTACCAATGCGCTTTACCTGTGTGCCATCGCGGCTCGGGCAGACATCCCGATCACGCAGGGTGTTTCACAACCGCGCGTCAAAAATGCAGAAACGCCGCCCGATACCATTCATGGCGCCGATGGCTTGGGAAATTTACCCTCGCGGCATGCCACCTCCAACACCCTGGACCCAAGGTCCTCGGCCCAATGGATCGTCGACATGG
>CANJNX010000184.1 GCA_947475495.1 Comamonadaceae bacterium
GCCGCGGTGCAAAACTTGGAGCTGATGCTGGGCTTGTGAATAGGGTTTTAAGCGTCGTCGGGGTCAAATGCGCCAGCGACGACGCGCGCAATCGCTTCGCCGCCAAAGCCCCTGCCCGCAAGGAAGCGCGCCTGTTTGGCGCGCTCCTGGGGTTGGGTGGCGGCTGTTCCGAATTTTTTTCGCCAAACCTCTTGCGCGCGGGCCACTTCGGTGGTTTTGAGTTGTGCCACCGCCTGCGCAATGGGCTCGGGGTCCAAGCCTTTGGCAAGCAGCTCTTGGCGAATACGCCCAACGCCGAGTTTGGCGCTTCGGCGGTAAACCACCGAATCCACCACCCGCTGCGCATTGATAAAGTCTTTGGCTTCCAGCTTGTCTAAGACTTCGGCCAAAGCCCCCGGCGTTTCTTCATAGCGGGCGAGCTTGCGCTCTAGCTCAGCACGCGAATGTTCTCGCGCACTGAGCAGCCGCAAAGCGCGCCCGGTCAGAGACAGTGAGGAGGGCTTGGCAGATGCCATACAGTGCAGCGGCTTAAACTACCTCGCCCTTTTTGGCGGCTTTGGCTTTAGGGGCTGGAGCAACGGCGCCGGTGACTGCACCTGGCAGCACAGGAATGCCGACCGATTCACGCACCTTGTTTTCAATTTCGATAGAGAGCGCGGCGTTTTCACGCAAAAATTCGCGCGCGTTGTCGCGGCCTTGGCCAATTTTCTCGCCTTGGTAGGCATACCACGCGCCCGACTTTTCAATGATCTGGGCATTCACACCCATATCAATGATTTCTCCGTGGCGGCTGATACCTTCGCCAAACAAAATATCAAACTCCGCGGTTTTAAAGGGCGGTGCTACTTTGTTTTTGACCACCTTGACTTTGGTCTCGTTGCCAATGGCTTCATCGCCGCGTTTGATGGTGCCGGTGCGGCGAATGTCTAAGCGCACGGAGGCATAAAACTTCAAAGCATTGCCGCCGGTGGTGGTTTCAGGCGAGCCAAACATGACTCCAATTTTCATGCGGATCTGGTTGATAAAAATCACCATGCAGTTGGTTTTCTTGATGTGGGCGGTGAGCTTGCGCAAAGCCTGGCTCATCAAGCGTGCTTGCAAACCCGGCAAGGAGTCGCCCATTTCGCCTTCGAGTTCGGCCTTGGGGGTTAATGCAGCAACCGAGTCGATCACGATCAAATCTACCGCGCCCGAGCGCACCAAGCTGTCCACAATTTCAAGCGCTTGTTCGCCGGTATCGGGCTGACTGATCAGTAGGTCTTGCAAATTGACGCCGAGCTTTTGCGCGTATTGAATGTCTAGTGCGTGCTCCGCGTCTACAAAAGCGCATTGGCCGCCTATCTTTTGCATTTCAGCAATCACTTGCAAGGTGAGGGTGGTTTTGCCGGAAGACTCGGGGCCATAAATTTCAACGACGCGCCCGCGCGGCAGGCCGCCTACGCCCAAGGCAATGTCCAAGCCCAAAGAGCCGGTGGAGACGACTTGGATGTCTTCAATCACTTCGCCTTCGCCTAAGCGCATGATGGTGCCCTTGCCGAATTGTTTTTCGATCTGGGCCAGGGCTACTTGCAGTGCTTTGGCTTTTTCGCTGCTAGCAGCGGCGTTTTTTACGGGTGCGTCCATGTCAATCTCCTTGGGGGTTAAGTGGGGCATTTGGCCACTGCGGTTAAACACAGGCTGGATGCTTGAACAGTAGTTTAAACGCGGTTGTTAAAACAAGTAAACAGATTTTTTAGTCAGTTTGCATTACTATTGTGCGATGCCAAGCAACCGTATTCCAGCCCCTGACTCCTGGCGGCATAACCACGTCGGACACTGGCTGCGCATCAGCCTAGAGCGCTTCGATGCGCGGGTGCTGGAGCTCATGGCGCAGCACTCCGGCGTGGCCTTGGGTTTGTCCAATTTGGCGGCACGGGGCCAAGTAGGCGCTGCGCACTGGCACATCACGCGCCACCTCGCCCCGCAAGGGGCGCGTTTGAGTGAGCTCGCACAGCGCGCAGGAATGACCAAGCAGGCGATGGGCACCTTGGTCAACCAATGCGAAGCCTGGGGCATGGTGAGCCGAGAAGCCGATGGCTTAGACGCGCGGGCCAAACGCGTGTGTTTTACGCCCATCGGATTGGCGTGGTTAGGCGCCTACCAAGAATCGGTTGCGCAAGCGGAGTCGGAGTTGCGCGAAACGATGGGTGCGGAAGTGGCCGCGGTGGTGGGTTTGGGATTAGAGGCCTACAGTGCGCACTAAGTGCTGACAGGCAGACAAGCAAAATGGCAGGTCTAGAATAGACGCAGCCAGTGAGAGCCACAGACATTCAAAAAAACCAAAGCGCACAGCGCAAGGAGTCAGACATGCGTATTTTGATCGCCGAAGATGACCAGGTTTTAGCCGATGGCTTGTTGCGCGCACTGCGTGGCGCAGGGGCCGCGGTCGACCATGTGGCCAGTGGCAGCGAAGCCGATGCTGCCCTCATGACCAACACAGAGTTTGACTTGCTGATTTTGGATTTGGGTTTACCCAAAATGCATGGGCTCGAAGTGCTTAAAAAACTCCGCGCCCGGGGCTCCTCGCTGCCGGTGTTGATTTTGACGGCGGCCGACAGCGTCGAAGAGCGCGTCAAGGGGCTGGACTATGGCGCTGACGACTACATGGCCAAACCTTTTAGCTTGCAAGAGTTAGAAGCCCGTGCCCGCGCCTTGGTACGCCGCGGCATGGGTGCCAACAGCAGCAACATCAAGCACGGCCCCTTGGTTTATGACCAGGCCGGACGCGTTGCCACCATTGACGGAAAAATGGTCGAGCTCTCCGCCCGTGAGCTGGGGCTCTTAGAAGTTTTGCTTCAGCGAACCGGCCGCTTGGTGAGCAAAGACCAGTTGGTGGAGCGCTTGTGCGAATGGGGCGAAGAGGTGAGCAACAACGCCATCGAGGTATACATCCACCGCCTGCGCAAGAAGATTGAAAAAGGCCCGATACGTATTGCTACGGTGCGTGGCTTGGGCTATTGCCTCGAAAAAATCCAAGCATAGAAGAATGAAGATTTTCCAGAGCGAACAGCGCTCGCTGTTTGGCGAGATTCTGGATTGGATGCTCACACCCATTCTGTTGCTGTGGCCCGTGAGTTTGGTATTGACATGGCTGGTTGCCCAAAATATTGCGGGCAAACCCTTTGACCGCGCGTTGGAATACAACGTCGGCGCGCTCGCCCAGCTGATTACGGTGCAACACAACGCGGCCCAGTTCGTCCTGCCCCAACCCGCGCGAGAGCTCTTGCGCGCTGATGACTTAGATACGGTCTACTACCAAGTCTTGGGAACCAAAGGCGAATACCTCAGCGGTGAAAGAGAATTACCAGCACCACCAGAAGACGACAAAACACCGGTGGGTGAAATTCGCGTGCGCGACATCGAGTTTCGCGGCATTGACCTCAAAGTGGCTTTCATGTGGGTCAAGCTCGATGTTCCCCACAGCGCACCAGCCTTGGTGCAAGTCGCAGAAACTTTGGACAAGCGCTCTGTCTTGGCCACTGAAATTGTCAAAGGCGTCATGCTGCCGCAGTTCGTGGTGTTGCCGCTGGCGGTGCTTTTGGTGTGGCTGGCCCTGGCGCAAGCCATTAAACCGCTCAA
>CANJNX010000185.1 GCA_947475495.1 Comamonadaceae bacterium
ATTGCGGATTTAGAGGAAAAAATCGAAGAACTTCGCTATGTTCAAAGCGAGTCTGCTGTGGATATTTCGGCAGAAATTGACCAGCTCAGTAAAAAAAGCCAGCAGCTCACCAAAGACATTTACAGCGATTTAACGCCTTGGCAAATCACCAAAATTGCCCGCCATGCAGAGCGCCCTTATACGTTGGATTACATCAACGAAATATTCACCCATTTTGTCGAGCTCCACGGTGACCGGCACTTTGCCGATGACCTCAGCATCGTCGGTGGCTTAGCCCGCTTTAACGGAACGCCTTGCATGGTCTTGGGCCAGCAAAAAGGCCGTGATACCAAAGAGCGCGGTCTGCGCAACTTTGGTATGAGTAAGCCTGAGGGCTACCGCAAAGCGCTGCGTTTGATGAAACTGGCAGAAAAATTCAAAGTGCCGGTGTTTACTTTTGTCGATACCCCCGGTGCATATCCTGGCATTGACGCCGAAGAGCGGGGGCAGTCCGAGGCCATCGGCCGCAATATTTTCGAGATGGCGCAGTTGGAAGTTCCTATCATTACCACCATCATCGGAGAAGGCGGCTCCGGTGGGGCTTTGGCCATCTCAGTTGCCGACCAAGTGGTGATGCTGCAGTACGCGATTTACTCCGTCATCAGCCCGGAAGGGTGTGCCTCTATCTTGTGGAAAACCTCTGACAAAGCCCAAGAGGCTGCTGATGCCTTGGGTATCACTGCCTTGCGCCTCAAAGCGCTGGGTTTGGTTGACAAAATTGTCAGCGAACCCGTGGGCGGCGCGCACCGCGACCACAAACAAGCGGCGACGTTTTTAAAGCGTGCTTTGACAGACGCTTACCGCCAGCTCAGCGATCTCAAAGTCAAAGAACTGCTTGACCGCCGCTACGACCGTTTGCAAAGTTATGGTCGTTTCACCGACACCAAAGCCAACGCCAAATAACAGGCTGCGCTCGCTATGAGCCAGTCCTTGGATCAGGCGCTGCACGCCTTTGCGCCGCCTTTGCCTTTGGCGGTTGCACTCAGCGGCGGCGCAGATTCCACCGCGTTGCTCCTAGCCTGCGCACGCAAATGGCCCGGCCAGGTCATGGCTGTTCACATCAACCACGGCTTGCAGGCCGCAGCGGCGCAGTTCGAGCGCCAATGCCAACAGTTTTGTGACAGTTTGCATATCCCTTTGCATATTCTCCAAGTCAACGCCCATGCAAGCACAGGCCAAAGCCCAGAAGACGCGGCTCGCATTGCACGTTACAGTGCTTTGACTGAATTTTTGACAGAGCATCCGCAAGGAAAAGCTTGCAAAGCAATGGCCTTGGGCCAACATGCCGATGACCAGGTTGAGACTTTGCTGTTGGCCTTAAGTCGAGGGGCCGGCCTGCCGGGTTTGAGCGCGATGCCCGCCCAGTGGGTTCGCAATGGCCTTGCGTTCTATCGCCCCTTGCTTCAAGTCAGCAGCTTAGAGATTCGTCGTTGGTTGGCCCAAGAAGGGCAGTCCTTTATTGAAGACCCCACGAACACAGATGAAGCCTTTACCCGCAACCGCATTCGTGCCCGCTTGATGCCCGCGTTGCGAGAGATGTTCCCTCACTATTTAGACACCTTTGCCCGCAGCGCTTCGCATGCGGCCCAAGCGCAGGTTGTACTTGACGAAGTAGCCCACGACGATTGGTCGCGCGTGTGCAATTCAGCCGAAAACGCGCCCGAGATTAAAAAGCTGCAAGCGCTGAGTTCCGCTCGGCAGTCCAATGTGCTTCGCTATTGGCTCAAAAGCAGTTGTAAAAGCAGCGCAAGTGCGGCCCAACTGCAAGAACTTTTGTCCCAAATCGCGGCCTGTACCACGGCAGGGCACCAGATCCAAATCAAGGTAGGTAGCGGTTTTGTGCGGCGCAGCAAAGCAGAGTTGGCTTGGTACAATGAAACGGTTTAGCGCTTATAAAAAAGAATGCAATGGCTTTAATTGTTCATAAATACGGCGGAACATCGATGGGTTCTACCGATCGGATCCGCAACGTCGCCAAACGGGTGGCCAAGTGGGCCCGTGCCGGCCACCAAATGGTAGTCGTTCCCTCAGCGATGAGCGGTGAGACCAACCGCCTGCTGGCACTTGCCAAGGAATTGGCGCCGGCCAAACCCAATGACGCCTACAGCAGAGAGCTCGATATGCTCGCCTCCACCGGAGAGCAAGCGTCTAGCGCCTTATTGGCCATCGCGCTTCAATCCGAAGGCATGGAGTCGGTGAGTTACGCCGGTTGGCAAGTTCCCATTCGGACCAACAGTGCCCACACCAAGGCCCGCATTGAATCGATTGATGACGCCAAAGTGCGGGCCGATTTGGCCGCGGGCAAAGTCGTCATCGTCACGGGGTTTCAGGGCGTGGACGAACTCGGCAATATCACCACCTTGGGGCGTGGCGGCTCCGACACGTCTGCCGTGGCCGTTGCTGCAGCGATGAAGGCCCAGGAGTGTTTGATTTACACCGACGTGGATGGCGTGTACACCACCGATCCCCGCGTCGTTCCTGAAGCGCGGCGCCTGCATACCGTGAGTTTTGAAGAAATGTTGGAGATGGCCTCGATGGGCTCCAAAGTGCTTCAGATTCGCTCGGTGGAGTTTGCCGGAAAGTACCGCGTGCCTTTGCGGGTACTGAGCAGCTTTACGGATTGGGATATCGACATTAACGAAGAAGCCCAGTCGGGAACTTTGATTACTTTTGAGGAAGACGAACACATGGAACAAGCTGTTGTTTCCGGCATTGCTTTTAACCGAGATGAAGCCAAAATCTCTGTCGTTGGCGTGCCAGACAAGCCCGGTATTGCCTACCAAATTCTTGGTGCCGTGGCAGACGCCAACATCGATGTCGACGTCATCATCCAAAACCTCAGCAAAGACGGAAAAACCGACTTCAGCTTCACGGTGAACCGGGGCGACTACGCCAAGACCGTTGACATTTTGCGCAGCAAAGTGATGCCTGGTTTGGGTGCGCACGACGTGGTGGGCGACACCAAAATTTGCAAGGTCTCTATCGTCGGGATCGGCATGCGCAGCCATGTTGGCATTGCCAGCAAGATGTTTCGCGTATTGAGCGAAGAGGGCATCAACATCCAGATGATCTCCACCTCGGAGATCAAAACCTCCGTCGTCATTGACGAAAAGTACATGGAACTTGCCGTTCGTGCACTCCACAAAGCTTTTGATTTAGACCAGCCAGTGATTTGAGTTGAAAATTTCCGACGACTCATGAGATAATCGCAACCGAACTGGAAACGTGACCGAGTGGCCGAAGGTGCTCCCCTGCTAAGGGAGTATGGGGTGTAGAGCCTCATCGAGGGTTCGAATCCCTCCGTTTCCGCCAAAAAAACCTTTGTAAATCGCAAGATTTACAAAGGTTTTTTGGTTTCTGGCGTCATCACTTGCTTAAGTGTGGCACCAAAGGCGGTCGGTCACGACCGCCTTTCCTTTTTTAGGCGAACACGCCTGCCTTTTCTTCCATGCGCGCCGACACTTCACCAAGGTGGTGCAGGCTGTCGCCAAAGCTAATTTCCATCTGGGTGAGCTTCTTGAAGTAGTGGCTCACGATGTACTCGTTGGTCACGCCA
>CANJNX010000186.1 GCA_947475495.1 Comamonadaceae bacterium
GCAGGGCATGACCACGAACTCACCGACATGAAGTCAACGCTGCTCGACGCAGCCGAACTCTCTAACCGCGCTGCGGGTTTGGCGGCCAAGGCGGGTGCGGATTTACACAGCGCGGCCGACCACGTCACTGAGAGCAATGCATCGGTGCGTGTTTACGGCATCATCGTGCTGGCCGCCTTTGGCATTTTGATGATGCTTGGTTTGGGCCTGTTTGGCTTTATGTCGATGCGCTTGCAAACCCGCATCACCCAAGCCGACGCCATGCTGCTCGCCGTTGGCAAGCGCGTCGTTGCCATGGACGAGTCGATTGAACTCCTCACAGATACAGGCGAGCGCTTGCGCGATATGGCGGCCAAGCAAGACACCTTGGCCAGCCAGCAGCTGAAAAACGAAACTCGGCTCGAAGACGTGATGCGGGTGGCCCAATCTACCTCTGACGCGCTCATCAAACCCCCAACGGACACCAAGGGCCCAGATCTGGCCAAACTCTTGCAAGCCTTGGACGCGCGCCTGCAAAGCCAGGCCGCTGCGATTGCCGCACTTTCAAACCAAACCCGCGCTGCCGCTGCACCGCGTACGGATACGGCAGCCGTTCGCAAAGAAGTTGAAGCCATGCTGCGCCAGCAAAAAGCCATTGAAGCGGCCGCTAAGCCGGTGGTGGTAGCGCCGCCAGTGAAACCGAAGGAAAACTTGGTGCAATACCCTCGCACCCAGCCCCAAGGCGCGGCAACACCTTAAATCGAACGCAAGCCGAATTTTTGAATTTTTTCGATCAGGGTGGTGCGCTGCACGTTGAGTAAACGGGCCGTTTGCGATACGTTGCCCTTGGTCCGGCTCAAGGCTTGGGATATAAATTCACGCTCAATTTCGGCCATGCGGTGTTTGAGCGACAAGCCCTCCGGCGGCAAGATGGGCAGGCCCTGCGCCAAAGACGGGGCACTGGTGTCAGGCAAGAACACCGCATCTTCTTCGGGCTCGTCAGCGCCCTCATCAAAAATACCCCCCTTGCTTGGGGAGGCCATTGCGGCCGTCTCCATCAAGTCCAAAGGCGCGTTCACCTCGGCCGGCGCTGCAACTTCGGTAGCCAACTTGGCTTTAAACACCGCCAAACCCTTGGGCAGCATCGTGGGCGAAAAGGTTTGAAGGGTGAGGCATTGGCCGGCAAACAGGGTGCTAAAGCGGTCAATCAAGTTGGAGAGTTCACGCACATTGCCAGGCCAGTGATAGGCCTGCAAGGCATGGGAAAAATCGTCGGCAAAGCTAATGGGTTTGGCGCCTGTGGCTGCATGGTGCTTGGCAAAAAAGCCCAACAGCAAAGGAATATCTGTCGAGCGGTCGCGCAAGGGCGGCGTATTCAAAGGCAAGACGTTCAAGCGGTAGTACAAGTCTTCCCGAAAACGCCCTGCGGCAATTTCTGCCTCTAAATCGCGGTGGGTGGCAGCGATCACGCGCACATCGACCGCCACCGATTTGGTGCTGCCCACGGGGTCTACCATGCGCTCTTGCAAGACCCGCAGCAACTTGACCTGCAAGTCCAGTGGCAAATCGCCAATTTCATCGAGAAAAATCGACCCCTTGTGGGCCAACTCAAAGCGCCCGACCCGGTCCGTCACCGCCCCGGTAAACGCCCCCTTACGGTGGCCAAACAATTCGCTTTCAATCAGGTCTTTGGGAATCGCGGCGCAGTTGATCGGAACAAAGTTCGCGCTGGCGCGGTGTGAGAGATCGTGCAATGAACGGGCGACGATTTCTTTTCCCGTTCCGCTCTCACCTGTGATCAAGACGGTAGAACTCGAGGCCGCCACCACCGGCAACAACTCCCGAATGGCCTTGATAGCTTCACTTTCTCCTACAAAATGGGACGAATTTTTGGACATCAGAGAATCAAGGGGTTCAGTGAGGCACTTTGTGACGGGTCATAGGGTGGCTTGGGCCGGTTGAAAATTGACCGGGGAAGTTTGATAATACCAGCGAGTGTCAATTTTCGGACAGTACACCTCTGTTTTTTTCATATTTTTGCAAAGTGGCCACATTTAACGCGGACACGCTCAAGTTTGGCGGCTTACTACCGATTCCCAAAAGGTCTACATAAGGATGCTGTATGAATCCCCTCTTGCCTCTTACCCTCGGTGTCGCCGTGAGCTTGCTCAGCGCCTGCCAACTCGCTCCCTTGCAAACCGCATCCAGCGACATTTTTGCCAATCCCGCGCCGCAATCGCTGCCGCTGGTTGAAAAGCGTGAAAGCCTGACTGCGACCGGCTACGCCGTGATCAGCATTCAAAACCACCGTACCGCTGCACAACAGCGCTTGTTGGCCATACGCGCGGCCAAACTTGACGCCTACCGCTCGCTGACCGAACAGGTCTATGGCCTGCGCTTGGACGCTACTGCCACCGTGGCCGACATGGTGGTGCAAAACGACACTTTTCGCAGCCGTGTGGAAGGCGTGATTTACGGCGCTACTTTGGTGAGTATCACCCCGTCGGGCGACGACACCTACGAGACCACTTTGTCCCTTGACAAAGCCGTGGTGCAAGACCTGCGCATGCTCTACCTGGGCCAATTGACTGCCAAAGCCAAATAAGGCCTGCGATGCAAGCCCCCGTGCGCCCTATGCTGCAATCCACTGCCACCGCATTTACGAAGCCTGCCCTGGCCTTGGCCTTGTGTGCGGGTGCCTGGTGCTTTCCTGCAGCGGGCCAAACCTTGAGCCTGGAAGATCGGCTCGCTGCCATTCGCAGCAGCTTGGTCCAAGCCGCCCTGGAAGAACCCACCCAAGTGCAATCGACCCAATGGATTGATGCCAAGGGCGTATTGCAAGAAAGCAGTACCTTTCGCAACGGAATGAAGATACGCGGCGTGCGCGTTTTGGCCTACAGCACCGATGCCCAAGGCCAGCCCAATGCCAAGCTGGAATTGCAACAAAAAAGCGCGGTAGAAAAACAAGCCTGCAGCGTTGCCGCAGCGAGCACCTTGCAACACGTGGTTTCTTTCACCGTGGATGCAAACGGTCCGTGGTCGGCCGATGACGCGCCGCTGGTGGACGCGCTGCGAACCGCTTTGAGCGCGGAATGGCAGCGGGCCAGTACCGCCTCTGCGTTATGGCGTTTGAGTGATCGCACTTACGAAGGCTCTCGCTCGGCTTACCAACAGGCTTTGCTCGGTAACAGTGGTGATGACATTCCATTGAAAATTCAAATCAGCGTTTTCATGGCACAGAAAAAAGACAAGCAAAGCGTGGTTCAGATGCGCATGACGCTGACCACGCGCAACCAAAGCAAACCTTTGGCACAGTCGATTTTGCCGATGGCGCTAGACGCTAAAAACACCAACTGGGGTGCGCCACAGCTCAGCGACGCCGCCTTGGCGCTGCTGTCGCAACAAGTCAAAGCCGCTGCCCAAACGGTACAAAGCGCACTGGCTTGCAAGCCCGTGCAAGCCGAAGTGACCCAAGCCATGGGTTCGCAAGTGCGTATCAATATGGGCTCGGCTGCCGGCGTGAAGGTGGGCGATGAGTGGTTGTTGGCCGATGGGCAAAAATTCCCCCAACGCATGCTTGAAGCCGGCGTGGCATCGCAAACCGTTTTAGCC
>CANJNX010000187.1 GCA_947475495.1 Comamonadaceae bacterium
CTCTCCGGTGGCGTCCAGCTTTCGCGTTGCAAAGTGATAGTGCTTTCGTTACGAGGCAACTGGTAAAAATCCGGCCCATACCAACTGGCAAACCCTTCGAGCTTGTCCATCGCACCCGCAGCGTCAAAGGCTTGGGCGTACAACTCGATGGCCGCATGGGCGGTGTAACAGCCGGCGCAGCCACTGGCGTGTTCTTTGAGATGCGCCGCGTGCGGGGCGCTGTCGGTGCCTAAAAAGAAATGGGGTGACCCACTGGTGGCAGCATCGACCAAGGCTTGGCGATGGATTTCGCGTTTTAACACCGGCAAGCAGTAGTAGTGGGGACGCATCCCACCGGAAAACATGGCGTTGCGGTTGTAGAGCAAATGGTGGGCCGTGATGGTGGCTGCAGTGTAGTTTCCAGCGCTTTGCACATACTGCGCCGCTTCACGGGTGGTGATGTGTTCAAACACGATTTTGAGTTCGGGGAAATCGCGGCGCAGCGGAATCAGCTCGGTGTCAATAAAAACCGCCTCCCGGTCAAAAAGATCGATGTCGCTCGATGTCACTTCGCCGTGCACCAAGAGCAAGAGTCCTTCGCGCTGCATGGCCTCCAAGGTGGTGTAGGTTTTACGCAAATCCGTGACGCCTGCGTCACTGTTGGTTGTCGCCCCCGCAGGGTACAACTTGGCCGCGACCACGCCGGCGTCTTTGGCCCGCTTTATTTCGTCGGGAGGAAGGTTGTCGGTGAGGTACAAGGTCATCAAAGGGTTGAAAGGCGTGTGACCCGGCAAAGGGGGTGGCGCCGCCGCGAGAATGCGCTCTCGGTACGCCACCGCCTGTGCGGCAGTCGTGACCGGGGGGCGCAAATTGGGCATGATGACCGCACGGCCAAACTGCGCTGCGGTGTGAGGCACCACGGTTTTCAGTGCCTCACCATCGCGCACATGCACGTGCCAATCGTCAGGTCGAATCAAGGTAAGGGTAGAAAGGTGGCGTGAATCAGAGCGTTGCGTCATAGCGGCTATTGTCCCAAATCACGCAGCATTCAATTGGGCCAAGTACTCCCACAGGGCTTGGGCACTGCGTTTGGGAGAAACGCCAGCGCTGCGGCTCGCCGGCATGCCAGAGCGCACAGGCTCTTTGGAGGCAGGACGCTCCCGGTAGGCGCGCACCTCCATCGTGATCTGCAAGCCCGGTCCATTCGGGGGTAAGGCGCTGACCAGTTTTTTAGCGCGCACATCTTTTTTCACAGCGCTGTGCGGTAGGAAGGCGATGCCATGGCCTTCGAGCGCCATGGCTTTGAGGCCTTCGGCCATGTCGGTTTCGTACACCCTATCCAAGTGAACCGCGCTTTTGGCTTCTTTCAAAATCAAATCCACCATTTGGCCTAAATAGGCACCTGACGCATATGCCAAATAGGGCAAGGGCTGACCGGCCTTTCCGGGCAATGTCCACAGCGGCAGGCCCTTCTCATCGGGTTTGACATAAGGCGCAATCACCTCTTGACCCAAGCTCACCATTTCGTAGCGGTCTGCATCCAATTGGTAAGGTTGCGAGGGGTGATGGTAGGCAATCAATAGATCACAACTGCCTTCGACCAAACGCATCACCGCGTCATGGACGTTCAAAGCAATCAGTCGGCTTTTGATCGTCCCAAAGTCTTCGCGCAAAGCCGAAACCCAAGCCGGGAAAAAGGTAAACGCAAGGGTGTGGGGCACTGCAAACTCAATCACATCTTGTCCGGCTGCACTGTGTCCGCGCATCATGGCCCGGGTCGATTGCAAGGCCTGTAATACCTCTAAGGACTGTTCGTACAAAGTGGCACCCGCAGGGGTCAATCGGGTGGGGTAAGAGCTGCGATCCACCAGGTCCACCCCCGCCCAAGCTTCAAGCGACTGGATCCGGCGCGAAAACGCCGGTTGCGTCACATGGCGCAATTGCGCTGAGCGACTAAAGCTGCGGGTCTCTGCCAAAGAGACAAAATCTTCAAGCCATTTGGTTTCCATAGTGGGTTTATGCGTGCGTGTTTTCGTTGCTTTGTTGCAAAGCCCACATCTGCGCGTAACGGCCTTGGGCTTGGAGTAATTCAGTATGCGTTCCACGCTCCACAATGCGCCCTGCGTCCATCACCAAAATCATGTGGGCATCAACGACGGTTGAAAGACGGTGGGCGATCACCAGCGTGGTTTTATTCTGGGCTACACGTTGCAACTCGGCCTGAATACCGCGCTCATTGGCGGAATCGAGCGCACTGGTGGCTTCGTCAAAAATAAGAATGGGCGGATTTTTGAGCAGGGTTCGGGCAATGGCCACGCGTTGCTTTTCTCCGCCTGATAACTTGAGGCCGCGCTCACCAACCATGGTGTCGTATCCCGCCGGCGTCGAGCCGATGAAGTCGTCGATATGGGCAGCGCGCGCTGCTGCTTTCACGTCTTCCAAACTGCTACCGGGTCGGCCGTAGGCAATGTTGTACTCCACCGTATCGTTAAACAACACCGTGTCTTGCGGCACGATGCCTATGGCTGCGCGCAGACTGGCTTGGGTCAGCGTTTTGATCTCTTGTTCTGCCACATAAACGCCGCCTTCTTGAACATCGTAAAACCGGTACAACAGCCGGGCCAGTGTGGATTTTCCTGAACCGGAGGGCCCCACCACCGCCACTGTTTTTCCCGCAGGAATGTCAAAACTGATGTGGTGCAGGATCGTTCGGTTGGGCTCGTAGGCGAAGGTCACATCGGTGAAACGCACACTGGCATCCAAGGCGCCACGCGGCAGGCTCAAGGGGTGGGCATTTGGCGCATCCGCAATTTCTTGGTTGCGCTCCATCAAGGTGAACATTTTTTCCAAGTCGACCAAATTTTGTTTCAGCTCCCGGTAAATCGCACCCAAAAAATTCAAAGGAATGTAGATCTGAATCATGAATGCGTTGACCATGACCAAGTCACCCAAGGTCATCCGCCCATCCACGACCCCTTGCGTGGCGCGCCACAGCATCGCGACCAGACCGCTGGCAATGATCAGTTGTTGGCCCGCATTCAAAATGCTGAGGGTGCGCTGGCTGGTCAAAGCCGCACGGCGGTAGCGCTCTAGGTTCTCGTCGTAGCGGCGGGCTTCAAACTCCTCGTTATTGAAGTACTTGACGGTCTCGTAATTCAAGAGCGAATCAATCGCCCGGGTATGGGCTTTGGAGTCCATCTCGTTCATGCGCTTGCGAAACTGGGTTCGCCATTCGGTCATGGTGATGGTGAAACTGATGTAAACCACCAGCGCGATCACTGTGATCCACGCAAACCACATGTCAAATTTGACCGCCAGCAGCGTGAGCACCAGGCTCACTTCAATCAAGGTCGGGATGATGCTGTAGAGCGAATACGACACCAAAGAATGCACTGCCCGCGTGCCGCGTTCGATATCGCGGGTCATGCCACCGGTTTGGCGCTCTAAATGAAAACGCAAACTCATCGCATGCAGATGGCGAAATACGCCCAGCGAGATCGTGCGGGCAGCTCCTTCAGTGGCTTTGGCAAAAACCAATTCACGCAACTCGGTAAACAAGGACGTACTCAGGCGCAAGGCGGCATAAGCCA
>CANJNX010000188.1 GCA_947475495.1 Comamonadaceae bacterium
AGCGCCCACACTTCCATCTCACCAAAACGCTGTCCACCAAACTGGGCTTTACCGCCCAGAGGCTGTTGGGTCACCAAGCTGTAAGGCCCAGTGGAACGCGCATGCATCTTGTCGTCCACCAAATGGTGCAGTTTCAGTACGTGCATGTAGCCGATGGTGGTGGGGCGCTCAAACGCGTCACCGGTGCGGCCATCAAACAAGTTGGCCTGCGTGCGTGCCGCAGTCAAGCCTTTTGCTTTGACGATGTCTTCGGGATAAGCCAGCTTGAGCATGCCGCGGATTTCTTCTTCCGAGGCACCATCAAACACAGGCGTTGCAAAGGTTGCGCCACCGGCCAAGTTCCCAGCCATCTCCAAGATTTGCTTGTCGCTCAGCGCTGCCAAGTCTTCTTTGCGGCCTGAGCCGTTGTACAAAGCATCCATGAACTGGCGCATTTCTGCCATTTTGGTTTCCGCTTGAAGCATGTCACCAATGCGTTGGCCCAGGCCTTTGGCAGCCCAACCCAAATGCACTTCCAACACCTGGCCGACGTTCATCCGGGAAGGAACGCCCAAGGGGTTCAAAACGATGTCGCAGGGTGTGCCGTCGGCCATATAAGGCATGTCTTCGACGGGAACAATCTTGGACACGACACCCTTGTTACCGTGGCGGCCGGCCATCTTGTCACCAGGCTGCAAACGGCGCTTGACGGCAATGTAGACCTTGACCATTTTGAGAACGCCTGCTGGCAGTTCATCACCTTGCGTCAATTTTTTGCGCTTCTCTTCAAACGACAAGTCAAAGCTGTGGCGGGTTTGCTCCAGCGATGCTTTGATGCTTTCGAGTTGCGAGGCGACTGCGTCGTCGGCAGGGCGAATATCAAACCAATGGAATTTTTCCACTGACTCCAGGTACGCCTTGTCGATCTTGGTCCCTTTGGCAAGCTTCTGAGGTCCGCCATTTGCGATTTTGTTGTTCAACAATTTAGCAATACGGTCGAATGCATCGGCCTCCACAATACGCAACTGGTCATTCAAATCCAAGCGGAAACGCTTGAGTTCGTCGTCAATGATTTGCTGCGCGCGGCGGTCACGGGTGATGCCTTCGCGGGTAAAGACCTGGACATCAATCACCGTGCCTTGTGAACCTTGGTCCACACGCAAAGAGGTGTCTTTCACATCGCTGGCTTTTTCACCGAAGATGGCTCGCAAGAGCTTTTCTTCTGGGGTCAACGTGGTCTCACCTTTGGGTGTGACTTTGCCGACCAGCGTGTCGCCTGGCATGACTTCGGCACCAACGTAAATGATGCCCGACTCGTCCAAACGGTTGAGTTGCTGCTCACTTAAATTGGGGATGTCGCGGGTAATCTCTTCAGAGCCCAACTTGGTATCACGCGCCATCACCACCAATTCTTCGATGTGAATGGAGGTGTAGCGGTCTTCAGCAACGATACGCTCGCTGATCAAGATCGAGTCTTCGAAGTTGTAACCATTCCAAGGCATGAACGCGACCAGCATGTTTTGACCCAAGGCCAATTCACCCAGATCGGTCGATGCGCCGTCGGCAATCACATCGCCTTTGGCCAGCTTGTCACCTTTTTTGACGATAGGACGTTGGTGGATATTGGTGTTTTGGTTAGAACGCTGGTATTTGATGAGGCTGTAAATGTCCACACCCACTTCGCCGGCTTGGGCTTCTGCGTCATTGACGCGAATCACCACACGGGTAGCGTCAACATAGTCCACCACACCGCCACGGCTTGCTGTCACCACGGTTCCAGAGTCCACCGCAGACACGCGCTCGATACCGGTACCAACAAACGCTTTTTCAGGCCGCAAAACGGGCACCGCTTGGCGCTGCATGTTCGCACCCATCAAGGCGCGGTTGGCATCGTCGTGCTCCAAGAACGGCACCAAAGAGGCCGCAACGGAGACGATCTGCGCGGGCGACACGTCCATGTACTGAACGCGTTCAGCGCCCACCAAAATGGACTCGCCTTTTTCACGCGCTGAAACCAAGTCACCCGTCAAAACGCCATCTTTGTCCAAAGCTGCATTGGCCTGGGCAATCACGTATTTGCCTTCTTCGATGGCAGAGAGGTAATCAATGTCAAGCGTTACTTTGCTGTCGGCCACGCGACGGTACGGCGTTTCAATGAAACCGTATTCGTTCAATCGGGCATACAAAGCCAAAGAGTTGATCAAACCAATGTTGGGTCCCTCTGGCGTTTCAATAGGGCACACACGGCCGTAGTGGGTCACGTGAACGTCACGCACTTCAAAGCCTGCACGCTCGCGGGTCAAACCACCTGGGCCAAGAGCAGAAACACGGCGCTTGTGCGTGATTTCTGACAAGGGGTTGGTTTGGTCCATGAACTGCGACAACTGCGATGCGCCAAAGAACTCTTTGAGCGCAGCAGAAATCGGCTTGCTATTGATCAAGTCGTGTGGCATGAGCGGCTCTTGCTCGGCTTGGCCTAAGCGCTCTTTCACTGCTTTTTCAATCCGTGCCAAACCAGTACGGTATTGGTTCTCAGCCAACTCACCCACGCAACGCACGCGGCGGTTACCCAAGTGATCAATGTCATCGACATCACCATTGCCGTTGCGCAAATCAACCAAAATCTTGACCACAGACAAGATATCTTCGTTGGTCAGCACCATCGGGCCGGTAGAGTCAGGGCGACCCATCTTGGCGTTGAACTTCATCCGACCGACACGGGACAAGTCGTAGGTGTCAGGGTTGTAGAACAAACGTTGGAACAGGGCTTGAACCGCATCCTCTGTAGGCGGCTCGCCGGGGCGCATCATGCGGTAGATTGCCACACGGGCTGCGAACTCGTCGATGGTTTCGTCGGTGCGCAAGGTTTGCGAAATATAAGCACCTTGGTCCAACTCGTTGGTGTAAATGCACGCAATTTCATTGACGCCACTGGAGCGTAATTTTTTCAACAGTGCTTCGGTCAACTCTTCGTTGGCCTTGGCCAAGATTTCACCGGTGTCAGCTTCCACGATATTGCGAGCAACCACGCGGCCGACCAGAAAATCTTCAGGAACACTGATGTGGGTGGTTTTGCTCTCATCCAACTCACGGGTGTGACGGGCTGTGACGCGCTTGTCTTTGGCAACAATGACTTTGCCCGACTTGTCAGTAATGTCAAAACGCGCGACTTCGCCGCGCAGACGCTCGGCCACAAATTCCATTTGGGCGCCGCTGTCCATCAAGCGGAAGTTGTCATTGACAAAGAAGTTTGCCAAGATCGATTCGTTGTTCAAGCCAATGGCTTTGAGCAAAATCGTCACAGGCATCTTGCGGCGGCGGTCGACGCGGAAATACAAGAGGTCTTTGGGGTCGAATTCAAAATCGAGCCACGATCCGCGGTAAGGAATGATGCGTGCCGAGAACAGCAACTTGCCAGAGCTATGGGTCTTGCCCTTGTCATGCTCAAAGAACACGCCAGGGGAGCGGTGCAACTGCGAAACAATCACGCGCTCTGTACCGTTGATGATGAAAGAGCCTTTGCCTGTCATGAGCGGAACTTCGCCCATATAGACTTCTTGCTCTTTTACTTC
>CANJNX010000189.1 GCA_947475495.1 Comamonadaceae bacterium
AAAGTTATACAAATTGACATCGCCCTCTAGTTTAACGACCCCTATGACCATGCACCTTGCCAAGGTCATCGCCCAAGCGCAGGGCTGGATTGGCTTTGATGTGTTCATGGCCGAGGCGCTCTATGCGCCTGGCTTGGGGTATTACGCCAATGACTTGCCCAAGATTGGCGCCATGCCAACCCGCTTTGGCGATGCAGCGCTCACCAGTGACTTTGTCACGGCGCCGGAGATGACGCCCTTGTTTGCCACGGCATTTGCGCGCCAAATCGCCCAGGCCTTGGCGCATACCCAGACCGATGAACTATGGGAGTTTGGTGCAGGAACAGGGGCCTTGGCCCAGCAGCTGCTCACTGCGCTGGACGCCATGGGTGTGAAGATTCGGCGCTACACCATTGTGGATATTTCAAGCACCTTGAAAGAACGCCAGCGCACCCGTTTGATGAACCATGTAGATGTGGTTCAGTGGGTTGATGCTTTGCCTGCTGCCATGAATGGGGTCGTGATCGGTAACGAAGTGCTCGACGCCATGCCGGTTCAAATGTTATCGCGCGTTGGCGGGGTGTGGCATGAGCGCGGCGTTGCTTTGGATGCTACCAACCCCCATGCTGAAAACCAAGCGTTGATGTGGCAAGACCGCCCCAGTTCCTTGCGCCCGCCGATGGAAGTGGAAGGTTCGCACGACTACCTGACTGAAATACATGCCCAGGCGCAAGGATTTGTTCAGACGCTGGCCGATCGCCTGCAAGCAGGCGCGGTATTTTTATTGGACTATGGTTTCCCAGAATCAGAGTACTACCACCCGCAGCGTCACATGGGAACCGTGATGTGCCACCAGGCCCACCAAAGCGATACCGATCCGCTCAGCCATGTGGGTCACAAAGACATCACGGCCCACGTCAACTTCACCGGCATTGCCTTGGCTGCGCAAGACGCAGGTTTGGAAGTTTTGGGATACACCAATCAGGCCCATTTTTTAATGAACTGTGGCATCGTTGCGCTGATGCAAGCAACGAGTTTGCAGGAGCGTGTAGCGGCTCAAAAATTAATCATGGAGCATGAAATGGGGGAGCTATTTAAGGTGATTGCGCTAGGCACGGGAACGCCTTGGACGCCGCTGGGGTTTACCCATGGCGACAAGATGCACTGTTTGTAAATTTCATTTTTATATTGAAAGACTTTTACCTGTTTAAATTCGCAACGCATTGGTCACTGCCTGCGCCCTGGCTTGGGTAACCGACTGGCCAATCGCCACCCCCGTTTTTCCCTCTTGCATAGCTTGTGTGGCAACGAGTTCGGTGTTGACCGATTGGGCCAGCTGTAAAGCGGTTGTCAGAAGTGAAGCCAGGGGGTAGGGTGCGGGGTGGGCGATACAGGCCAAGGCCTCGAGCAGCAATGCAAAGCGCTCGGGTTTTCGAAAGGCATCGCATTGTTCAAGAATGTTGACGACTTTATCGCCATCGAAAGGGTCGCAATGGTTGACCTCACCGAAGTTGCGTTCAAGCAAGGCGGCCAAATCCGCACAAGGGGCAGGAATACGGTGTGTTGTACAAAACGCCGGCACCCCTAATAAACCATGCGTCAAGCAAGCAAAGCGAACTTCCAACGCAGCGTGTTGGTTGGCGGTGTAATCTAAAAGCAGCATGGTTTTGTCATTGATGGCTGCATGCAACGCGGGCATCACGACCTGCAATGCGCCACACGCCTGAAGGGTTTTCACCATACGCGAGGGTGCTTGCTCCATCAGCCCTTTGGAAAATTCAAGCCAGACCCGTTCCGCGACCAGGTGCTCAGCTTCTTGGCTTGCCACCATGGCTTGCACCATCGCCATGGTTTCTGGGGCCACCTTGAAATCTGCAAACCGAGCAGCAAAGCGAGCCAAGCGCAAAATGCGAACTGGGTCTTCGCGAAACGCGGGGCTGGTGTGGCGCAAGATTTTGTTGTCAATATCGTGCCGCCCGCCAAAGGGGTCGACGCAGTTGGCAAGATCAATTGCTGGTTCGCTTTCGTTGAAGGCCACCGCGATGGAATTGATTGTTAAATCACGCCTTGAAAGATCTTCCTCTAAAGTAACGCTGCTTGCCGCATCGACAGAAAATCCGCGGTAGCCAGGTGCCGTTTTTCTCTCGGTGCGGGCCAGGGCATATTCTTCTTTGGTGTGCGGATGAAGGAACACAGGAAAGTCGCGGCCCACAGGAATAAAACCCAGATCAAGCAGGGATTGCGCATTTGCGCCAACCACCACAAAGTCTCGGTCGCGCACGGGCAAACCCATCAACAAGTCACGAACCGCGCCGCCAACAAGGTAGGTTTGCATGGAAATAGAAATTGCGCTTGGCCTACGGCTTGAAGCGGTAGGGTTCTTCAAAGTCTAAAAAGTCGTTTTCTTTCAAGGCCGCATCGATCCATGCTTTGACGCCTGGCAAGGCAGAGACGCGCGCGATGTAGGCGGTGATGGCCGCAGGTACGGGCAAGGCGTACGTTTTTAAACGCATACAAACCGGAGCATAGTACGCGTCGATCACAGAAAATTCGCCAAACAGCATGGGCCCGCCATGCGAGTCAAGCAGCTGCGTCCACATTGCAATAATGCGCGCCACATCGGAGCGCACCGTCGGTTTGTCACGCCAAATGATGGCGCCTTGCTCGGCCAACGCAGCCTCGATGTTCATGGGGCAGTTCGCCCGCAAGCCCATGAACCCGGCGTGCATTTCTGCACACAGGCTGCGCGCCAGTGCGCGTTGGTGGGGATGGTGGGGCCAGAGTTTTTTCTCGGGAAATTGCTCGGCTGCATATTCTGCAATTGCTAAGGTGTCCCAAACTGCCAGTTCACCGTCTTGTAGCACAGGCACTTTACCTGCAGGCGTAATGGATTGCAGTGTTTGTTTGAAATCGGACTCGGGCGTGAAGCCATCAAAGCGCACAAACACCTCTTCAAATGGAATCTGCGCTTGTTTGAGCAAGACCCACGGCCGCATCGACCAGGATGAATAATTTTTATTGCCAATGTGGAGTTTGAGCATAGGATTTTGAGGTGCTTAAGGTAAATCCAAACCGTCTTCGGGCGTCATGCCATCAACCGGGCCAATGCTGCCTAAGCGCGCTTTCACCGATTGGGGTTGTCCGGTCAACAAGGCCGCGTACAGCGTGGTGTTGGAAATTACTTTTTTGACGTAATCGCGGGTTTCATGAAAGGGAATATTCTCGGCCCAAATCGCCGCCTCTACCGTGGGGCTGCCACTTTGCCCACGCCACAAACGCGAGCGGCTTGGGCCTGCGTTATAGGCCGCTGCTGCCAGCGGCATGGAGCCACTGAAGCTATCCAAAACCAATTTGAGGTAGCCCGTTCCAATGGCAATATTGGTATCGCGGTCGGTAATTTTGTGGGGTGTAAAGTCGGTGAGGCCGATTTTTTTTGCAGTCCATTTTGCGGTAGCCGGCATCACCTGCATCAGCCCCGAGGCGCCCACCCCCGACTTGGCATCCATGATGAACCGGCTCTCTTGGCGAATCAAGCCATACACGTAGGCCGGATCGAGCCCAATGC
>CANJNX010000190.1 GCA_947475495.1 Comamonadaceae bacterium
GAAAACGGATTTGGCTGATGTTTTGTGGGAAGCAACGCAACCCTTGGATAACACCAGCTTTGCCGATATGGAGTTGCAATGGGACCGGCGAACTGCCTTGGGTATAGTTTTAGCAGCCCATGGTTACCCAGAGTCCCCACGCAAAGGCGACACGATCACTGCAATTCCAGAATCAACCGACGATGTTTTGGTTTTTCATGCCGCAACAGTGCTTCGCGACGGGGTGCTGCAAACCGCGGGCGGGCGGGTGATGTGCGTGACCGCCTTGGCCGCTACCGTGAAAGCGGCGCAGCTCCATGCCTACGAAGCCATCCAAGGCATTCATTTTGAGGGCATGCAGTTTCGATCCGACATTGGCCACCGGGCCCTTAAAGGGTGAGCGTGCACCCTGTTCAATTGCAAGGAAATCGCTTGGCTCGCTGGCTTTTGGCGTGCTGGGGTTGGCGCGTTGATTTTGATGGCTTGCCTGCATTGCAAGGCATTTTTGTGGTGTACCCACATACCAGCAACTGGGATTTTGTAGTGGCGGTGATGGCCAAATGGTCTATAGGCGTGCAGCTTCGGTTTTGGGGCAAAGACAGTTTGTTTCGCATCCCCGTTTTTGGCAGATGGTTGCGTTGGATTGGAGGAATTCCTGTGGATCGCCATGTTTCTGGAGGACTTGTTGGACAAGCCATCGATGCATTTTCCAATGCCAAATCAAACAACACCTATTTTTGGCTTGGTCTTTCGCCCGAAGGCACCCGTAAAAAAGCACCGGGCTGGCGCAGCGGGTTTTATAAAACTGCAGTGCAGGCAAATGTACCCGTGTGTTTGGTCAAGCTTGACTTTGCCCAACGCCGCATCGATGCGACCCATTTTTTAAAATTAACTGGCGATGAAAATGTGGACATCAAGCGCATTGCAGCGGTTTTCTTAAACGTCAAAGGTTGTATTCCTGAAAATGCCACGCCCGTGGCGTTTATGGCGGACAAAACAACGCCACGTGCACCGACTTCCTATACATTGCAATGATGCCCCAAGCCCAAGCCAGTCCGGTAGTAGTTCGCAAGTATTTGTGCGCATTGCAGGAGCGCATTACGACTGCAGTGGCGAACGTGGATGGCGGCGTTTTCTTGGTAGACCCTTGGGAAAAATCGCCCGACGATGTATTACAAGGCAATGGGGTCACGCAGATTCTTGAAAATGGCGCCATCTTTGAGCGGGCAGGCTGCGGTTTTTCACATGTGACAGGACCCAAGCTGCCGCCTAGCGCAACCCAACACCGCCCTGAGTTGACCGGTGCACCCTTTGAGGCCATGGGTGTTTCTCTGGTCTTTCATCCCCGCAACCCGTATGTGCCAACGGTGCATATGAATGTGCGCATGATTGTTGCAAAAACTGCAGACGGTCGCAACGTCTGCTGGTTTGGAGGTGGCATGGACTTAACACCCATCTATGGGTTTGAAGAGGACGCCACACACTTTCACCAAACCTGCAAAATGGCGCTAGACCCATATGGCGCAGACAAATACCCCCGCTTTAAGACCTGGTGTGATGACTACTTTTTCCTTAAACACCGGATGGAAGCCCGTGGAATTGGTGGAATATTCTTTGATGATTTTTCCGAATTAGGCCAAGACCAGAGTTTTGCGATGCTGCAGTCGGTGGGCGATGCATTTTTAAGCGCTTACTTGCCCATTGTTGAGCGCCGCAAACACATGGACTATGGCAGCCGCGAAAGAGATTTTCAACTCTACCGACGCGGCCGGTATGTTGAATTTAACCTGGTATGGGACCGAGGGACGCACTTTGGACTGCAATCGGGTGGGCGTACCGAATCGATTTTGCTGTCTATGCCGCCCCATGCCACCTGGTCGTACCAACATGTGGCAACGACTGGAACGCCTGAAGCCGATCTCGTAGAAAAATTTTTACCGCCAAGGGCCTGGGTTTGACAAACATCCTGCGTCTTGGTGTCTTTGGCGGGGCGTTTGATCCACCGCACAGGGGACACGTGGCACTGGCCCAAGCGGCTGTGCAGCAGTTGCAGTTGGACGCCTTGCACATTATTCCCACCGGGCATGCTTGGCATAAAGACCGCCCTCTCAGCGATGCAAAGCACCGATTGGAAATGTGTCGGCTGGCTTTTTCAGATATCGCCAGCGCGGTGGTCAATGACTGTGAAACCCTCCGCTTGGGGCCGAGTTATACCGTCGATACTTTGATGCACTTGCGCACTCAATTCCCAAAGGCCCAGTTTTTCCTTCTGCTTGGTCAAGACCAAGCCATGCATCTTTCTGACTGGCACCGAGCCAAGGAAATCCCGCAGCTTGCTATAATTGCGGTCGCTTCGCGCTCAACCTCAGTGGGCGCTGTCAGTGCGGTTGGCAGTGAAAACAACGCGCTTTTTGCGATGCAGCGCTTGGAAATGCCACCCATGCCTCAGAGTTCAACCCAAATTCGCTCCTGCGTACAAAACAACATCAGCATAGATTCGCTGGTGTGCGAGCCGGTTGCGCGCTATATTGCCCACCATCAACTTTATCGAACGGCCAGATGACTACTTCCACCCTTGTAAAAAAAGACATTCAAAAACTTCAGCGCGTCATTGTGGACGGCTTGGAAGATGTCAAAGCACAGGATATTCAAGTTTTTGATACTGAAAATTTATCCGCCTTGTTTGAACGGGTCATCATTGCCTCGGGAACCTCGAACCGCCAAACCAAGGCCTTGGCTGCAAGTGTTCGCGATGCCGTGCGTGAAGCCGGCTTTCCTAAGCCACGCGTGGAAGGCGAGGGCAACGGTGAGTGGATCATCATTGACTGTGGCCAGGCCGTAGTTCACGTCATGCAGCCTAGTTTTCGGGCCTACTACCACTTGGAAGAGCTCTGGGGCGACAAACCTGTGCGTCTGAAGTTAGGTGTTGCCAAGCCTGAGGCAGTCAAAAAAGCCGGCACCGAGCCAGTCAAACCAGCCACGACCTTGCGCCGATCGAACGCCGCCAAAATTGGAGTCGCAGAGGCGTTTCCTTCCAAAGCGCAGATCAAAAAGAATGTGGCTTCAAAAGCCGCAGCGGCTAAAAAGACAGCTGCGAAATCTTCAGGGGCAAAAAGACCGCTGGTTAAAGCGCCTGTCGTTCCCTTGAAAAAAGTTATCGTTAAAACGAGCGCTCAGAAACCCGCAGCCAAATCTTCCGCCAAGCCAGCAGCGAAGCGAGCGCCCGTTCGCAAGGGCTGAAACGTCCATGCGTTTGGTGATAGTTGCGGTAGGTCAGCGCATCCCTGACTGGGCGCAGCACGCTTGGGATGATTTTGCCAAGCGCTTTCCGCATGAAATCAAAATTGAACTCAAGGCCGTTAAAACCGAGCCGCGCGGGTCTAAGACCTTAGATACCCTTTATGCCGCAGAACGTATGCGCATCGAGTCGGCCATTCCCAAGGGAGCGAGGGTGGTTGTACTAGACGAACGCGGAACCGCGCTGACCACCATGGCCTTGTCCGGTCGATTAACCGAGTGGCAACTCAGCGGTGGCGATGTAGCTTTAGTCATTGGCGGGCC
>CANJNX010000191.1 GCA_947475495.1 Comamonadaceae bacterium
ACGCAGCTCGATGGCATTCGAACGGCCTTGATCGAGCAGCACACACCTTCTGCGCTTGAAACCCAAACCTTGCACCAAGCCGAAATATGGCGCGACCGCTTGGTCAATGAAGACGACGCGCTGGGCCAATGGATCACACTCAGCCCCAGCACCGACAGCCAGCAACTGCGTGCCTTGGTGCGCCAAGCGCGCAAAGATGCCAAACCCGAAAAGCCCGGTGCTGCGGTGCGCCATGGCCGCGCCTACCGCGATATTTTTCAAATCGTTCGGGGGCAGTTGCTGGGTGAAAATAATGTGGACGATGCCCCTGACCCTGCGCATGACCCTGGAGCCGATGTATGAGTACCACCGACCCCCTTGCTGACGCCATCAAAATCGGCATTGTTTCGATCAGTGACCGCGCCAGTTCGGGCGTATACCAAGACTTGGGATTGCCCGCTTTGCAAAGTTGGCTGGAAAATGCACTGACCAACCCGATTGAATTCATAGCGCGACTCATCCCTGACGAACAAGAAAAAATCAGTGCCGCCTTGATGGAGTTGGTGGACGCAGGCTGCTGCTTGGTATTGACAACCGGAGGAACGGGCCCTGCCCTGCGCGATGTCACGCCCGAGGCCACCTTGGCCGTGGCCCACAAAGTCATGCCGGGTTTTGGCGAACAAATGCGGCAAATCAGTCTTCAGTTTGTTCCTACTGCCATTCTTTCGCGCCAAGTTGCTGTGATTCGCCACCAATCCTTGATCATCAACCTGCCGGGGCAACCCAAGTCCATTGCTCAGACCTTGGAAGGATTGAAAGACGAATCCGGCAATGTCAAAGTTGCAGGCTTGTTTGCATCGGTGCCTTACTGTATCGACCTGATTGGTGGGCCTTATCTTGAAACGGTGGAGTCTGTGTGCAAGGCGTTCAGACCAAAAACTGCCGTGCGCCCTGCCCGCTAAGCCTCAGACAGTCGCCTTATTTACCTACCAATTGATTGAGTCGGTCGGCTTCAAAGCATTCGCTGCGTGCGGCGTCTGCAGGCATGTTGATCTGCTGCTGCTGGCATAGTTTTTCCAGGGCCTGCCAAAGCATGGCAATTTGGTGGTCCTGGCTAGAAGCCGTGTCGATGAGGCCACGCAGAGCTTGGCTCAGCGGGTCGTCTTCTTGGGTGATGCCATAGGCGGAGAACTGGGGTTCAGCGGTTGTGACATCGGCACTTTCTCCGGACTTGCTCTCAAGAATGCGCGCAGGAATTCCAACAGCGGTCGCACCCGCGGGAACCGGTTTGATCACCACCGCATTGCTGCCGATCTTTGCGCCGTCACCGACTTCAAACCCACCCAACACTTTGGCACCCGCACTCACCACCACATTTTTTCCCAAGGTGGGGTGCCGCTTGGCGCCCTTGTAGAGCGATGTGCCGCCCAAGGTCACGCCTTGGTAAATGGTGCATCCGTCACCGATCTCTGCCGTCTCTCCCACCACCACGCCCATGGCATGGTCAAAAAAGACACGGTTGCCGATTTTGGCGCCAGGGTGAATTTCAATTCCAGTGAGCGCGCGCGCAATGTGCGAAATAAAGCGACCCAGCCATTGAAAGCCATGGATCCAGCACGCGTGCGCCATCCGGTGAAAGATCACGGCATGTAAACCAGGATAGCAAGTGAGAACTTCCCAAGCGGTCCGGGCAGCGGGGTCACGCTCAAGAATGCATTGGATATCGGATCGGATTCGAGAAAACATAAGCCTTAGTCTAAACGCTGCGCCATAGCCTTGCTTGGCTTGGGATTTGGATGCTCTGACTTTTGTAATACGGCCTTGGCGATACCGCGCAAGATGTGAATTTCTTCCTGCGTTAATGCAGCCCGATTGAAAAGTTGGTTCAAGCGGGGCATTAACTTCTTGGGAGCCTGAGGATCTAAAAAACCCAAAGCCACCAAGGACTGCTCCAAGTGCGACAACATACCGCTGACCTGGGCTGCATCCGCTAACTCCCCCGATGGCGTAGGAGTGAGCGCCCCAAACCCGCCCAAAGCCAAACGCCACTCATAAGCAATCACTTGCAAAGCCGCACCAATATTGAGCGAACCAAATTGCGGATTGCTGGGAATACTCAGGCAAACATGGCAGCGGTACACGTCTTCGTTGGTCATACCAAAGCGCTCCGAACCAAACAAGAACGCCATTCCACCCACGGGACTAGTTGCTTGTGGCGCGAGGATCTGGGAAAAGTGCTCGCGTGGCCAACGAGTGGGCGGGCCAAAGTCGCGGGGCGTCATCGCGGTGGCACACAAGTGATCGATGCCTTCGAGCGCCTCGTCCAAGGTCTCCACGATCCGGGCTTTGTCTAAAACATCCAAAGCACCACTTGCGCGTTGAATGGTTTCTTCGCGCCGCAAGACGTTGGCCCAGCGCGGGGCGACCAAGACCAAATCATCAAAGCCCATGGTTTTCATGGCACGCGCTGCGGCACCCACATTGCCGGCGTGGCTGGTTTGGATCAAGATAAAACGGGTATGCATCGAAGGTTAGAGGTCAGGCGGGTAAAATAAGGCTATTGTCGCTTGAGGCCCATCGCCTTGAGCAAGACAGATACTCGCGCCTACTGCATCGCCAGTTCGCAAGCCATATGTTCTTCAGCCCCACAATTTATGTCGCTCAATCTGCACCCCATGATCAATGTGGCCATCAAGGCCGCCCGCGCTGCGGGTTCTATCATCAACCGTGCTGCGCTTGATATCGAATCGGTTCGCATCTCTCAAAAAAAGGCCAATGACTTTGTAACCGAGGTTGACCATGCGGCAGAACAAGCGATTATTGAAACGCTGTTGACCGCTTATCCCGGACACGGCATTTGGGCCGAAGAATCGGGCAGAGAGTTTGGCGCCCAAGATTCTGAATTCGTGTGGATCATTGACCCACTCGACGGAACCACCAACTTTATCCACGGTCTACCGGTTTACTGCGTCAGTATTGCCTTAGCTGTGCGCGGCAAAGTAGAACAAGCCGTGATTTATGACCCCACCCGCAACGACTTGTTCACCGCCACCAAAGGCCGTGGCGCGTTTTTGAACGACCGCCGCCTGCGTGTCTCCAAGCGTACCGAATTAAAAGGCTGCCTTATCTCGACTGGCTTTCCCTTTCGGGAGAACGATGATTTTTCACAGTACCTCAACATGATGGGCGAAGTGATGCAAAAAACTGCAGGCCTTCGCCGCCCGGGTTCTGCAGCACTTGATCTGGCGTATGTCGCAGCCGGTTTTACCGATGGATTTTTTGAATTGGGACTCCAACCTTGGGACGTGGCAGCTGGCTCCTTGCTCGTGACCGAGGCAGGCGGTTTGATTGGCAACTTCACCGGCGAATCCGACTTTTTGGAACAAGAGGAATGCCTTGCAGGTGCGCCACGTATTTACGGACAACTGGTCAGCCTGCTTGGTAAATACAGTAAATTCGCCAGCGCCGGAGAAAAAGCGGCTGTGCGCAATACGCCCACATTACAACTACACGCTGCAAACAAGGCTTAAATTTTCGCGTGCAAATGTTATATGCAACA
>CANJNX010000192.1 GCA_947475495.1 Comamonadaceae bacterium
GCTTGCGTGATACGCAAGGCTTTGATGCTTTCAAGTGGCGGGTTGCGGCCGAATGTGGGCGCGATGTCGATGAGTGGCCCGGACGCACCGAAGAAGTGATTCCTGTGGTGGCCCGTGCACTGGGGCCAGGCGTTGCCAAACTGGTGGATGCCAACAGCGGCTTTTCTCCGGCGCGCGCCATCGCGGTCGGAAAAATACTCCAAGACGAAGGGATCAGCCACTTTGAGGAGCCTTGCCCATATTGGAATTTTGAAGAAACCAAGCAAGTCACGCAGGCGCTGGACTTGGATGTGACCGGCGGCGAGCAAGACTGGGACGTACCCACTTGGCAACGCATGATGGATCAAGGCGTTGTCGACATTGTGCAACCCGACGTGATGTACATGGGTGGCTTAACGCGCACCCTTGAAGTGGCGCGCATGGCCGAGCGCGCCGGCTTGCCGTGTACGCCGCACAGCGCCAATCTCTCCTTGGTCACCATTTGCACCATGCACCTTTTAGGCGCCATTCCCAACGCAGGGAAGTACCTGGAGTTTTCGATCGAAGGGCCTGACTATTACCCTTGGCAACAAAACCTGTTTTTGGGCGACCCCTTTGCGGTGCAGGACGGCAAGGTGCGCATCCCCGCCGATCCGGGTTGGGGCGTTGAAGTCAATCCCGCGTGGTTACAAACGGCGCACTACCAAATGAGTGAGTTGCAGCGCTAGCCCACCAGCGCCGACTGCAGATACCAATAAGTCAAGACCGCCACTAGTAACAGCACAGCAACGCTGACCCACACGCGGTGGATGCCTTGCGCCGCTTGCCCTTGTTTGAATCCGGTAACCATAGCACGGGCTAAATTTTCTTTGTGAAGCCAACTCGCCACCACCACGCCGGCGATATGAACACCAACCAGAATGAGCATGGCATTGGCGGACGCTTCGTGCAATTCCGACAACCACTCCCCACCGATGTCGTTGTAAGTGGCATAGCCCGTAGCGACGATGGCGATACCTGCCATGATGAGCAATACGATGGCCACTGCGCCTGCCGGGTTGTGGCCCACAAAGTGTTTAGGCGTTCCTGCGACCATCGATTTTGCATACTTGAGCACAGCCGCAGGGCCTTGCACGAAACTGCTAAAGCGCGCGTAGCGGGTTCCCACCATGCCCCAAAGCAAGCGAAAAGCGATGAGCCCGCCCAAGGTGTAACCCAAGGTGACGTGCACCAAACTCCAGCGCTCACTTTCTGCCGTCAGATAAGCCCCCGCAAAACAAAAAACCAAAAGCCAGTGAAAAACGCGCGTGGGGGCATCCCAAACGCGGATTGACGTTGTTGTTTCCATGTGTTTTCTTTTCCTTGTTATTTAGGAATGCGGATTTGGTGTTCGTTGAAATTTCCGTCTGCTGCGCCGCTGTGGCACGCAGCGCAATTGCCAGCACCGCCCACCGAAGCCCGCTTGAATACGCTGGGGCTTACTTCATCGTGCTTGCGAATGAACCACGCCGATCGGGTGATGCGGTTTTCAGGCGGGACCTCGCTCACGCGCTTGTACGTACCGGCATGGGCTTCAAGCCATTTGCCGATTTGCAACACCGTGGCGGCGTCCAAGGAGGCGTCGGTTCCGTAGTGTTTTTGCAATCCTCCCATAACATTTTTCCAAGCCGGTGCAGGCAGCATCCCCGCAGGATAGGCCACGTGGCAGGCTGAACACTCTGCTTTGTAGACTGGCAAGGGCGGGACTTTGTTGACCGGCGAATCAGCCCAGCCCACCAATGAAACGAGCGCAAAGGTACACGCGACGATGAATTTGTTTTTAGTTTGCATGGCTTGCGCTTTCTCTATTTAAGGTTTCACACTGATCAGCCACGCCAAGACATCGGCCTTTTCGCTGGCGCTGCATTCGCGACCTACCACGTCATTGCAGTTGCGACGAAACCACTTTTCGGTTTTTGCGCTGTCGGTGAATCGGTCCGGGTTAAACGCGGGGGCCAGGGGGCTGATGCGCTTTTCGGTCTTGGCATGTTTGCCTTCCTGCGCCGGGTTTGACGTATGGCAGGAAGCGCAGGACCACTCCGCGCCGTGCTTGTTATTAAAAAAGGCTTGGCCTTTGGAGATTTGCGGGGCCTGGCCCGACTGCGCAGCCAAGGCTGCCAATTGCGCCGCAGGGGTGATGGCATACGCAGGCGCTGCGATGCACAGAGCTGCCAATACACTGCCTGCAAAGCGGGTCAGAACACGGCGTTTGAGAATTGATTGCATAAAGCCTCCATCAGCACGATGGTGGCAGGGCCAAGTTAACGCTGTGTGAAGTTATGACAAGCTCAGCCAAAGTTGGCAAAGCAGTTTTTCACCGGTTAACCCAGCCCTCGAACAATTTCCATGGCCTGTTCAACGCGCTCAACAGCGTGAATCGCCATGCCGTCGATGGGTTTTTTCGGCGCATTGGCTTTAGGAACAATGGCCACCGTGAAGCCCAACTTGGCGGCTTCTTTCAAGCGCTCTTGGCCGCGTGGGGCAGGGCGAACCTCGCCAGCCAAGCCGACTTCGCCAAACGCAATGAATCCCTTGGGCAAGGGCTTACCGCGCAAGGACGAGGTAATGGACAGCATCACCGCCAAGTCCGCCGCAGGCTCACCGATTCGCACGCCGCCAACCGCATTGATAAACACATCTTGGTCCATACAGGCCACGCCGGCATGGCGGTGCAATACCGCCAAGAGCATCGCCAAGCGGTCTTTGTCCAGACCGACACTTAAACGCCGGGGACTCGGGCCACCACTGTCAACCAAGGCTTGAATTTCGACCAAGAGCGGGCGGGTGCCTTCGAGCGTGACCATTACACAACTGCCTGGAACAGGCTCGGCATGTTGGCTCAAAAAAATCGCACTGGGGTTGCTGACACCTTTGAGCCCGCGCTCGGTCATGGCAAAGACCCCGATTTCATTGACGGCACCAAAGCGGTTTTTGATCGCGCGAACCAAACGAAACTGGCTGTGCGTATCGCCTTCAAAGTACAAGACGGTGTCGACCATGTGCTCCAAAACACGCGGCCCGGCCAACGCGCCTTCCTTCGTCACGTGGCCTACCAGCACGATACAGACTCCGCTGGCCTTGGCGGCACGGGTCAGGTGGGCCGCACACTCGCGTACCTGCGCCACCGAGCCCGGCGCGGAGGTGAGCTGGTCGGAATAAACCGTTTGGATAGAGTCAATGACCGCAACGTCGGGCCGAAGCTCCGTGAGCGTTGCAAGAATTTTTTCTAATTGAATTTCTGCCAGCACCTTGACCTGCGAATGGTCCAAACCCAGTCGGCGCGAGCGCAACGCCACTTGGGCGCCGCTTTCTTCGCCGGTGACGTACAAGGTGTTTTTGCCCGCACGCTGCAGCGCGTCGAGCGCTTGCAAAAGCAGGGTGGATTTTCCGATGCCGGGATCTCCGCCGATCAAAACCACGCCGCCTTCCACAATGCCGCCGCCCAAAACCCGGTCAAGCTCTTCGTGTCCGGTGGGTGTGCGCTCGACATCGCTGGCTTGAATGTCGGATA
>CANJNX010000193.1 GCA_947475495.1 Comamonadaceae bacterium
CATGCGCGTGCTTTGGGAAACCTAAGCCACTTCAAGCACCAGCTTGCCAAAGTTCTCGCCGTTAAACAGCTTCAATAAGGTTTGTGGGAAGTGGTCCAAGCCGCGGACCACGTCTTCTTTGCTTTTCATCTGACCGCTTTGCAAATAGCCCGCCATCTCTGCAACGGCCAAGTGGTAGCGTGAAGCATAGTCAAACACCACGATGCCCTCCATGCGGGCGCGGTTGACCAGCAAACTCAAGTAGTTCTTGGGCCCTTGAACGGCGGTGGTGGCGTTGTATTGGCTGATGGCACCGCAAATCACGATACGGGCTTTGCGGTTGATGCGGGCCAAGACGGTGTCCAAAATATCGCCGCCCACATTGTCAAAATAAATGTCAACGCCTTTGGGGCAGTGCTCTTTCAGCCCATCTCTGACGGCGCTCGGTCCGGCTTTGTAGTCAATGCACGCATCAAAGCCCAGCTCTTTGACCACCCAGTCGCATTTGGCTTGGCCCCCGGCAATTCCAACCACCCGGCAGCCCTTGATTTTTGCCATCTGCCCCACGGTTTGACCCACCGCACCCGCGGCTCCTGAGACCACCAAGGTTTCGCCCGCTTGGGGTTGGCCTACATCCATCAAACCAAAGTAGCCCGTCATCCCTGGCATGCCCAAGACGTTGAGCCACTGGGTGAGTGTTCCTACGCGCAGGTCAATTTTGACCAAGCCGCTGTGTTTGAATTCTGTCTCTGCGAGCGTGAGGTATTCCTGCACACCAAAGCCCGCGCTCACAAAGTCACCGACCGCATAGTTTTTATTTTTGGATGCAATCACCTGACCGACCCCACCCGCCCGCATCACCTCGCCAATGCCTACAGGCGGGATATAGCTTTTGCCTTCGTTCATCCAGCCGCGCATGGCGGGGTCCAAGGAGATAGCCAAGGTTTTTAAAACGACACCGCCTTCCATTGGCTCCTGAACGGCTTCTGAGGTTCGACTCCAATTGGCTTCGGTCGGTAAACCCACGGGCCGAGCAGCCAAGCGAATTTGGTGGTTTAACAGGGAACTGAGAGCCAAGGGCGCTGTGGTCATAAACATCCATCCTTTCAAAGAGATACATCGAATTATCTTCAGGTCTGCGCTACAAGCTTGCACATTGGCGACTCCCAAATGTCAAATCAAAAAAAACGGACTGCCAAAAGACAGTCCGTTTTGCGGTACAAACGCAGAGTTGAATTAAGTACCTACGATACCTCCGTCGACCTTGCGAATGGCAACGGTGGCAGAACGAGGGCGTCCGGTGGCTTTCTTTTCTGGCCAGTTGGAAATTGCCCGTGGATTCATCGGATCGCTGGTCTCGTTAGCGGGTTCGCCGGGATGCTGAATGTTGATAAACATGGTTTTGCCGTCTGGTGTGCTTGTCGCACCGGTGATTTCGCAACCCGCAGGCCCGACTAAAAAGCGGCGAACGTCACCGGTTTTCGTATCGGCCGCCAACATCATGTTGTTACCAAAGTTCTTCAAGTCTCCCTTGCCCATGGCAGAGGTGGACATGTCGCACTGAATCCAAAGCAGTCCGCGCCCGTCGACCCACAGGCCATCGGGACACGAGAACATATCGCCCTTGATGCTGCCCTTGGCTTCTTTGCGCTCGAGTGAGGGGTCACCGGCCATGATGAAATGGTTCCAAGCGAATGAGCGCGCTCCAAAGTCACCATCTTCTTTCCAACGGATGATGTTGCCTTGGGTGTTGTTTACGCGGGGATTTGCAGCGTCCACTGCCGGTTGTTTGTCACCACCCCGGTTGCTGTTGTTGGTGAGGGTTGCGTAAACCCAACCTTCCTTGTCCACTTCGATCCATTCAGGGCGGTCCATTTTGGTGGCACCTAATAAATCGCTGGCTTGGCGTGATTTGATGACGACGTCGCCTTGGTCGTTGAAACCATTGGCGGCTGTTAGTGGGCCTTGCCCTTGGGTCAAGGCAATCCATTGACCCTTACCGTCGGCATTGAACTTGGCAACGTACAAGGTCCCATGATCCAGCAAAGTGGCGTTCGCTGCTGCGCCGCCGGGCTTGATGGCGTCGCGGCTGACAAACTTGTAAATGTATTCAAACCGGGAGTCTTCACCCATGTACACGACTGCACGGTTGTCTTTGGTGACTGCCACAGTCGCGCCCTCGTGTGCAGCACGCCCCATCGCTGAGCGCTTCATGGGAGTCGAGCTGGGGTTGTAGGGATCAATTTCTACGATCCATCCAAAGCGATTGGGTTCATTGGGATTTTTGACGGCATCAAAGCGTGCGTCATGTTCATGCCAGCGGTAACCACCGCCACCCTTTTTCAAACCCCAGCGTTTTTCGTGCTCGGTCATAGCGTCACCACCGCTGAAATAATTGATGAAGTTTTCTTCCGAGGTGAGGTAGGTGCCCCAAGGGGTGATGCCACTGGCGCAATTGTTCAATGTGCCCAAAACCACGCGACCGGCTGGGTCTGCGGCTGTCTTGATTAAAGCGTGTCCCATTGCCGGACCGCTCATTTCTGTGCGTGTATTGGCAGTGATCCGACGGCCCCAAGGTGAGGGGTTGACCACGTTCCATTTGCCCGCTTTGTCTTCCACCTCAATGATCGACACACCATGCGCGGCTTGTGATTTGCGAACCTTGTCTGCAGTCCAAGTCGCCATGCCATCGGTAAACAACAGTCCATGGTCCACATACTCGTGGTTCATGGCCAGCAAGCCACTTTTGGAGCCCTCTTGGGCAAAATAATGGATACCGTCGTGGTTCATTCCCAACTGGGTTTCCTGGTGTGCAGCGGTATTGCTGGCATCGTCTTTGAATGCGTGGTTTTCGCCCGACATACCAACAGGGTCGCCCCAAGGCGCAATGACTTGGTAGGTATAGCCTTCTGGCACGGTGATGGTATCGGCCGTGGATACGCCCACACTTTTAAAACCGATCAAGGATCCGCCGGCCATGCTGCCGGTGGCACAACCAGTTAACGCTGCAGCGCCGCCGATGGCACTCAAAGGTGCAAAAAAACTACCAGCCAATGCGCCCAATCCACCGCGCAAAATCATGCGCTTTGAGGGATCCGACACTTCATGAATCGTGGGGTTAGAAGAACGATTACTGTCTTCCATCAATGAAAAGTCTTTTGCCATGGTTAATGCTCTCTGTGTTTCAAGTATGGGCTTTGCCACATTGCGCAGCCTCAGTGGGTTTGTAATGGCTCAGCGTGTCAGTTTGGTGACAAACACACCGCTGTAAAGGGTTTTGGCAATTTCTTTATAGCGCTACGTTCAAACCGATAATGATGTATTGGTATTTTTTGCTTCGGAACACTTTATGCCCCCTTTCTTTTCTTTGCCTCCCTTGTCGCAGGGGGGCGCCTTGTCACAAACACTGAAGACCCAGGGCTATGCCGTGATGGATGCAGACACGGTGCAAACGCTTTCACTGGCCCCCGCAGATCAAATGCTTGCATGGACTGGCTTGTGGAACGACTTGCCCGCTGATGCCTACCTTCGCGATGGTGGCCGCTACCG
>CANJNX010000194.1 GCA_947475495.1 Comamonadaceae bacterium
GAAGTAAGTCACGTTAACCGACCAAGCCCAGCCCGCGTGGACTGGGCTTTCGGATACAACGGCCGCCAGTGATCGATTTGCTGGGGGTCGTTCGTTTTTTTGTCTTGAGGAAATGAATTCATGAAGTCCATCACCCGACAAGAATGGTATGGCGCACTGGTGGCCGTATTGGTCCTAGGCGCACTGCTGACCCTTGCCTCCCCCTACTTCCTAACCACCGGCAACCTGTCCAATATTTTGGTTCAAGCCTCGGTGATTGCGCTGCTAGCCGGTGGGCAAACCTTTGTCATTCTCACAGGTGGCGTGGATCTGGCCGTTGGCGCCCTGACCGCACTGGCGGGCGCTATTGCGGGCCATTTGATGATCAAACTAGGCATCAACCCCTACACCGCCATTCTTGCTGCGTTGGCTATTGGCGCAGCAGTCGGCGTTTTTAACGGCTATTTGGTCGCGTTTGTTGGAATACCCTCTTTTATCGTCACCCTAGGCGGGCTCACTTTATGGCGCGGTTTGGCGTTTGATGCCACCGGCGGCTTTGACAACTCGGGTATGCCAGACCCCCTGCCCTTTATTGGTTACGGCAATTTACTCGGTGTGCCCATGCCGATTTGGATCACCGGGGTGTACTTTGTAGCCATGGCCTTTGTGCTGTCAAGCACCAAACTCGGCCGCTATGTGTATGCCATGGGCTCCAATGAAATGGGCGCGCGTCAAGTCGGTATCAATATCCGCTGGTACAAGCTGGGGGTCTATGTGGTCTCAGGCTTGAGTTGTGCGTTGGCTGCCGTGGTGCTGATGGCACGCATGGACTCGTCAAGCGGCAAGATGGCGCAAATGTTTGAGCTCGATGCGATTGCTGCCGTTATTTTGGGCGGAACTTCTTTGTTTGGTGGTCGGGGCAGCATTTGGGGCAGCTTGTTGGGCGCGGTGCTGATCACCATGATTCGCAATGGCATGAACCTCATGGAAATTTCCCAGTTCAAACAAATGATGGCTATCGGAGCAGTCGTGATTATTGCGGTGTGGATCGACGTCCTTCGTCGCCAACACTTGCTCAAAAAATAAGTCCTTTGCCATGAGCCAATCCATCTGGGTTTTAGGTGAGGCTTTGATGGACTGCGTAGCGCAGTCTGATGGAAGCCTGCGCCCCTTGATGGGCGGCAGCCCTTTCAATCTGGCCCGTGCAGCTGCCTTGAGGGGCGCGCAAGTTGGGTTTATCAACCCCTTGTCCATTGATCTTTTTGGCCAACAAATGCGCACGCAATTTGAAGCCGACGGCGTAGAGCCCCTTTCACCTCCGAGCCTGCTGCCAACCTCTTTGGCAGTGGTGCAAATCAACCGGGGCCAGCCGAGCTATGGCTTTTACCGAGAAGGCATCGCCGACCGTGACTATTCGGTCGATCAGGTTCTTGGCCTGTTGTCATCCCACACCCCGGGTATTTTGCACACGGGCTCTTTGGTCTTGGTTCCGCCTGAACACTACAAAGTCATCGCTGTTTTAAAAGGTGCCAAACAAAAGGGGTGGACCATCAGCGTAGACGTCAACCTGCGCCCCAAACTCGCCTCTGACTTGGCCCAATATGTCGCAGCGGTCAAAGACATCGTGGCTTTGGCCGACTGGCTCAAAGCCAGCGATGAGGACCTTGAAACCTTGGGGTTTGCCAACCCTTCGCGCGCCAACGCAGCAGAAATCGCGAAACACTTCACCGCCCAAGGCATTTCGCGATTGGCATTAACATTTGGTGGCCATGGGGCTTGGCTTCGGGTGGATGGACAAGACGCGGAACAAGACGTTCCAGTGATCACGCTGGTAGACAGCGTAGGCGCAGGTGATACCTTTTGGGGCAACTGCCTCGGTGACTGGGCCTTGCAAAACGAAGGTGCCAGTTTGCGTGTGGCAAGCACACTGCGCTCGGCTATGGTGGCCGCAGCGATGAACTGCACTCGAGCGGGTTGTCAGCCCCCGCTCTTTCACGAAGTGCGCAAGGAACTAGCAACGCCCAATTAAGGCGTTTTGATTTTTCCTCGAGGAATCACGGTGGTCATGATGGTAGGGCGAACCGGCTCGCCGCCAGACAACGGTTTTGGCGGTGAAGTATCCTTCTTAGGCTTCTTCGACTCTTTATTCGATTTTTGTTGACCTTTAGCCATGCTGTGCTCCTGTGCAAAGTTGATACGACGAGCCTGCAGTTTAACTGCCAACGCCACGACCTGATGACGAAAATCATTGCCATTGATGAATCAGAAATTAACGTCACCGCCATTCGCGCGCAGGGGGCTGGGGGGCAGAACGTCAACAAGGTCAGCAGCGCGATCCATTTACGCTTTGATATTGTTGGATCCAGCCTAGCCCAAGGCGTAAAAGACCGCTTGCTCGCGTTAGCAGACAAACGCATTACCTTAGAAGGCGTCGTCGTCATCAAAGCCCAAAGCCACCGCACCCAGGACCAAAACAAACTCGACGCCTACGCCCGACTGCACGAACTCGTCAACAGCGTTGCGATTCCACCGAAACCACGGCGCGCAACCAAACCGACGTTTGCATCCAAACAGCGTCGACTTGAAAGCAAAAGCCAGCGCTCGGTAACCAAAAACCTTCGAGGCAAGGTTAGCGACTGAGTTAATTACCTTTTTGCGACGTGTAACGCAGCTCTTTTAAATCAAAGCCCTGGGCTTGTGCCGCGGCCAAAGCAGCGTCCAGCAAAGGCGCTGGCAGTTGGGGCGTTCTTGAAAGAATCCAAAGGTATTTGCGGTTGGGACTGCCCACCACGGCGAAGCGGTATTCAGGGTCTAAGCCCAAAATCCAGTAGTCCCCGCTAAACGGCCAAAAGAAGGACACTTTGAGCCGGCTGTTGCCAAATCCAGGCACCACCGTGGCAACACCTAGCGCCTCGTCAACGCCCTTTTCTGTAGTGCACCGATTCAAGACACGAATCCCGCCGCTCTCATTGGACTGGTAATCGGCAGTCGTATTGGCGACACATTTGCGCTGAAAAAACATGGGGAAGCTGGCGATTTCGAACCATTTTCCGCCGTAGCGTGTTAAATCCACCTCGGCCACACTCACAACAGGGTTGGCGGTTTGCGCTAGCCCCAAGGCCAGGAGCAACCCCCACATTGACAGCCCGACCACCCCAAAACGCAGTATTTTTTGCATGACATTGGACTCAAAAGTAAGGTCTAAGCCCAAACAAAGGCCCCAAACGGTGTTTATGCTAACCCAAGCTTGGTTTTTTGGACTTCGGGGTTATTAAATCAGGCCAAGAGCAAAAGCCTTCTAAAAAAAAGTAAAATGGCGCTATGAGCGATGAATCAAACACCATCAGTAAAGACGGCCTGCGTTACAAAGCGCGCATCGCGGGTTCCCCTTTTGCCCAAACGGGGGGGAACGCTACGATGAGCTGCGCCAAATGCGGTATGCACAAGCCCCGTTCGCTTGGCTCTTACCGTAAATTGGCTGGCAAGAGCATGTTTGTGTGCGGAGAGTGCTCCGTACCCAAGACCCCGCCTGCCGCCTAAGCTGC
>CANJNX010000195.1 GCA_947475495.1 Comamonadaceae bacterium
ACTTGAGTCTGGATTGCCAGGGTCTGGCTTCTGCGGGCGAAGAGCCATCTTGGTTGTGCGAATCGTCATCCAAGCCATCGCTTGCATCGGGGTCATAGGCAGCGTTTAAAGCGCTTTGGGCGCGGGTTGCCGCCAGTGCGGCCAAGGGTTTGGATGCGGAATAGGGCTCAGAGGCCGAAATTTTTTGTAGCAGGGAGCTGACTACCCCTTCACGGCCTTGGGTGCGAGCCATCTCAAGCATGGTGTCTTTTTGCTCTTGCGTGGGGGGTTCGATTTCCCAATTCAAGATACGCCGGCCAAAGGCGCTGAGCAATTGTTGTTTTTTGCTGGCGGTGGTCAGCAGCATAACCACCCGGATATTGGCGCCAGGAAAGTTTTGAACCAAGCGCGCTAGCAACTGGATTTCGTGGTCGGGCAGGGCCGAGGCATCGTGCACGATCCAAATTTTGGGGCTGGCCACGCGGGCGGTGGCGTCTCTTGCGGAATCCACAGAGGAGTCCACAAGCACGTCGTTAAAACGCGCTAACAAGGCCTCTGCGCTGGCAGGGAAATAGACCTCGAGGGTAATTTGGGGGGCGGTATCGCGCAGCCGGGCCACGAGCAGCTTGCCGTAGTGGTCGAGCAGCGCGTCGTTGCTGCTGACCATGGCCAAACTCATGCCGTCTTGGGCCAAGGCGGCTACACAGCCTTCGAGGCGCAGGCGATCTGCGTTGCGAAAGAATAAAGGAGGCAGGTCGGTAATACCGCTGTCGCCACCGTAGGAGTTCACGTTCATGCGCTGGCCTTAGGAGAAAGGGGTTGTCCATTTGCATCGAACAGCATGGATGGCGGTATTTTAGGATTAGGCCGCTGCATCGGGTCAACGCCTGGGCGAACCTGCGCCAAGCTAAACACATAGGCAATGACCTGGGCCACTGCAAAGTACAAGGTTTCTGGAATTGGTTGGTCGACTTCGGTGGTGAAGTACAAGGCTCGGGCGAGCTGCGGTGCAGCAAAAATTTCGATGGAATGGGCCTTGGCCTCTTCGCGAATCCGCGCTGCGACAAAGTCCGCACCTTTGGCCAGCAGGATGGGTGCACCGTCGGCTGTGGGGTCGTAGGCCAGGGCAATGGCAAAGTGCTCCGGGTTGGTGATGATGACGTCTGCTTCTTTGACTTTTTGCATCATGCGGGCGGTTGCCACTTCGCGCTGGCGACGGCGAATTTGCGCCTTCACTTCAGGGCGGCCTTCCATGTCTTTGTGTTCGTCGCGAATTTCTTGCTTGGTCATTCGCATGCGTTTCATGAAGGCATGGCGCTGGTAAGGCACGTCAATCATGGCGATAAACACCAAACTCAGGGTGAGCCAAAGCACCGATTCCAAAATCAGCTTGCCTGCGTTGGCAAGCGCTGGCTCTAGCGCCATGGATCCCAGCGAAATGAGTTCGGTAAAGTGGTTGTTAATCAATAAAAGCAAGACCGAGCCAATCAAAATGAATTTGGTAATGGACTTGACTAACTCAATGGCTGCATTGGCCCCAAACATTTTTTTGATTCCAGAGATCGGACTGAGTTTGGAGAAATTGGGCAGGATCGCTTTCAATGAAAACAGGAATCCTCCTGTCGACCCGGCGGCCAAAATCGCCACCACGGCGGTGACCAGCATCAAGGGCAAAATCAATAAAAATCCATGGCCGATTTGCTCAAAGAAAATCGCTGGCAGCAGAAAGGGTGAATCGAGGGACTTGCGGTCAAACGTAAATCCTGCAGCAAAGTACACCGCGATTTGGCGAAACCAAACACCCCCCAAGGCCAATAGCATCAAGACCGAGGTGATCATCACTGCCGCTGCGGGCAGCTCCATCGAGCGGGCGACTTGGCCCTCTTCGCGCGCCTTGGAAAGCTTGCGCGCGGTGGGTTCTTCGGTGCGGTCGGCGCTGTCTTCAGCCATGGTGCATTACCGCCTTATATTTGGCCGAGCTGGCCGCGCACTTGGACAAAGCCTTGCAGCCAAAGCCACTCAATACGTGCCCCCATGCTGGGCAGGGCCACCACCAGGATGAAAAATCCGGCCACGATCATGACAGGCAGGCCCAAGGAGAAAATATTCAAACTCGGTGCTGCGCGGGTGACAACGCCGATACCGATATTGATAAAAAGCATGGTGACCATCACCGGCAAGGCCAGTAACACTGCACCTAAAAAAATCATAGAGCTCCATTTGACAAATTGGGCCCACGCGCCTGCGGTGAGCAAACCCTTGCCTATGGGCATGCTGGTAAAGCTATCGATTACCAAGCTAAGCAGCATGGCGTGTCCACCCAAACCCACAAAAATGAGGGTAGAAAAAATCAGCATGAACTGAGAAATCACCGGGACATTGCCCAAGTTGGGATCCATCAAGCTGGCCATCGACAAGCCCATGGCCGTGGACACCGATTGCCCCGCTAAGACGATGGCAGCCGTAATGACTTGCAGGCTCAAGCCCATGATCAAACCAATCGAAATTTGGTTAAAAACCTCGACCATGCCTGCCCCCGACACGGGGTCCAATGCAGGCCAGGTGTACAAGGGATAGACCATCCATGTGAGTGCTGCAGCCAAGAGCACCCGCATGCGCACGTTGAGTGCGCGCAAAGAAAAAATGGGGGCAGACATCAAAAGCGCCGAAATGCGCAGCATGGGCCACAAAAAGGTGTAAAACCTCTCTACGATGTCAGCGGCCAGAAGGTTCATGCGGGTCGGCGCAGGGCAGCGCGTCCTTAAGCAAACAAGGAAGGAATGCGCTGGAACAGGCTTCGGGTGTAGTCCACCAAGGTGGCCAACTGCCAGCCGCCCACCAGGGCCAAAGTAATCGCCAAGGCCGCCAATTTGGGAATGAAACTCAAAGTGGCTTCATTGATGGAGGTGGCGGCTTGCACGATGCCAATGACCAAGCCCACCGCCAAGGACACACCCAAGAGGGGCGCAGAGATCAACACCACCATCCACAAGGCTTGGCGCCCTAAGTCAATCACTGCAGCGATGTCCATCGTGGAACCCCTTAATCAAAAAACGCCATTTAGGTGGCAAAGCTAGCGGCCAGTGAGCCCATGATGAGGCTCCAACCGTCGACCAATACAAACAGCATGAGCTTAAAGGGCATGGAGATCATCATCGGCGAGAGCATGGCCATACCCATGGACATCAAAACGCTGGCCACAATCAGGTCAATCACCACAAAGGGGATGTAAATTAAAAAGCCGATGGTGAATGCGCTTTTGAGTTCAGACGTAATAAAGGCAGGAACCAAGGTCGTGAACGGAACCGATTCGGCGCCACCGACGTCTGCTTGGCGGGCCATTTGCATAAACAGCGCTATATCGTCTTCGCGGGTTTGTTTGAGCATGAAGCTGCGAATCGGCGCTTCGGCGGCGGCCAAGGCCTTGTCAAAGGCCATGCCGTTTTCCATGTAAGGAACTATGGCGTTGGCGTACACATCGCTCAAAACGGGCGACATGATGAACAAAGTTAAAAACAGGGAGATGCCGA
>CANJNX010000196.1 GCA_947475495.1 Comamonadaceae bacterium
CTTAACCCTGGGCAAGCCTCGGCTGATTGCTCTGCGGGCCTTGAGTGCCCTCAATGAGGCAAGTACGCAGGCGATAGACGCTGCCTTGCTGCCGGTGTGTGCTGCTTTGCAAAGCGGCAGTGCGCATCCCTTGGCGCTGGCGGTGGTTGACCATGCCAAAGAACAGGGCGTGGCATGGACTGCGCCTGTGAATGTGCGCGCTGTTGCGGGCCGTGGAACCTTGGGCGAAGTGAATGGCCAAACGTTTGCACTGGGAAGTCTGCGTTGGATGCAAGCGCTTGATGCGCAGTGCCCCGCACCTGCAGCGTTTGAGGCGCAAGCCCACGCCTTGGAGAACGAGGGCGCCAGCGTGTCGGCCTTGGCACAGCAGGTCTCTGGACAATGGCAGCTGCTTGCGCTGATGGCCTTTGCCGATGAACCCAAGCCAGGCGCCAAAGAGGCGATCGCTGAGCTGCACGCCCAAGGGATTCGCACCGTCATGATTTCTGGCGACAACTGGGGTGCGGCCCGCGCGATGGCGCGTCGCTTGGGGTTAAACGCTGCGCCTGAGAGCTCGGACGTCATCGCTGAGGTGCTGCCCGCGGACAAGGCAGCCCGTGTGCTGGCCTTGAAGTCTGGCCCACACGGTGCGCGTGTCACAGTGGCGATGGTGGGCGATGGTGTCAATGATGCGCCTGCGTTGGCGGCCGCTGATGTGGGTATGGCCATGGCCAATGTCGGGGGTGCGAGTGCGGATGTTGCCATGCAGGCGGCGGGGATGACCTTGATGCGGGGCGACCCGCGGCTGGTGTCGGCGGCGCTGGATATCTCGCGCAGAACGGTTGCAAAAATTCGGCAAAATTTATTTTGGGCCTTTGTCTATAACGCCGCAGGCATTCCTTTGGCGGCTTTGGGTTATCTCAACCCTGTGTTGGCCGGCAGCGCCATGGCGCTGAGTTCACTCAGTGTGATGGCGAACGCCTTGTTGTTAAAACGCTGGAAGCGTTCGCAGCCGTTGCCAAGCCCATGATGCACACACCTTCTCTTCATTGGGTTCGCTTGGCTTTGGCGCTGTCTGTGGGGGCCGCCATTTCTTTGGGCGTGACCCGCTTTGCTTATGGCTTGTTGTTGCCGGCCATGCGTGACGATTTGGGCTGGACCTATACGCTTGCAGGGGGCATGAATACCGCCAATGCGGTCGGCTACCTGATCGGTGCGCTGCTGACCCCGCGCTTGTTGCGCCTTGTGGGGCCTTCTGTTTTGCTTTGGTCGGGTGCTTTGCTGGCTGCGTTGTTTATGGGCTTGAGTGGTTTTTTTACCGATGCGGATGTTCTGCTCGTGCAACGCTTATTGGCCGGCGTGGCTAGCGCGGTGGTGTTTGTTGCGGGGGGCTTGTTGGCGGCGCGCTTGGGCGCACGTGCGCCCGAACAAGCCGGCTTGCTTTTAGGTTTGTACTACGGCGGTACGGGTTTGGGCATTGCCTTGTCTGCGCTACTCGTGCCTTGGGTGTTGGAGTTGGCGCACACGCAGTTGCACGGATGGCGCTTTGCGTGGTGGGCGCTGGCCGGTGTGTGTATTACTGGAACCCTTTTGCTGCGCTGGCCTGCGCGTGTGATGGCGCAATGGGAGCTGCCTGCACCAACGACGATCCAAGAACGCGTTTCTTTTTCTTGGAAACCGTTTGGCTTTGCTTTGTCTGGTTACGGCATGTTTGGCGTGGGGTATATCGGCTACATGACCTTTGTGGTCGCGCTCTTGCGCAACCAGGGCGCGAGCCCAACGGCGGTGATGGTTTTTTATGCGTTGTTGGGCCTTGCGGTCATGGCCTCTTCACGCATTTGGGCGGGATTGTTAGATCGCCATCGCGGCGGCGGTGCCATGGCCTTGCTCAATGCGCTACTGGGTGTGGCGATTGTTCTGCCGGCGTTAACGCAAAACTTTGGGCTTTTATTGCTTTCAGGTGTTTTGTTTGGCGGTGTATTTTTATCGATTGTTGCGTCAACCACCGCCTTGGTTCGCCATAACCTGCCGCAAAGCGCCTGGGCCCAAGGCATTAGCGCATTCACCATTGTGTTTGCCGCCGGTCAGATCGTAGGGCCCACGATGGTGGGTTGGATTGCTGATGGCGCGGGCGGCTTGGAGCGCGGTTTGCTCGTCTCCGCGCTTGCGCTGTGGCTGGGAAGCGCCTTGGCGTGGCGCCAAAAACCGCTTACCGCTTGAGCGCGTTCAAGCAATAAAAACCCTATGCGCTAGCGCGCATCATGGCCGCTGCTTTTTCGGCAATCATGATGGTTGGCGCCGTCGTATTTCCGCCGGTGAGGGTGGGCATGATGGAGGTGTCTACGACGCGCAAACTTTGAATGCCGTGTACCTTCAACTGTGCATCCACCACAGCCATGGGGTCGCTGTGCGGCCCCATTTTGCAGGTGCCGCACGGGTGGTATTCGGTGTCGGAGTGGTCACGTAAAAACTGCTCAATTTGCTTGGGGTTGTTTCGCTCTACCGGGTAAAGCATCTCACCGCGGCAGCCATCGAGTGCAGGCGCATTCAAAATATCCAGACCGATTTGTGTGCCTTTGACCAAGGTCGCCAAATCATCGGGGTGTTGGAAAAAGCCGGGATCAATCAGCGGCGCATCGCTGGCTTGGTTGCTTTGCAGCGTCACCGCGCCTCGGCTTTGGGGTCGGCACAGCGTGACGTGCAGTGTGTAGCCGTGGCCCAGGTGCATTTTGCGGTTGTGGTCGTCAACAATGCCGGTGCACAAGGCGAGTTGGATGTCGGGTTTGTCTGCGCTGCTTTCGGTTTTGAGAAAGCCCTGCGTTTCTGCCACGTTGGACGTGACCCAGCCAGTGCGTTTTTTGCGCCACTCAAAAATAGACTTCAACACCGTCCAGCTGCCGCGCAAAGACACGCCCAGTGCGAGCTCGGTTTGGGGCGTGCGTTGAATTAATACCGTGGTCACATGGTCTTGCAAGTTTTGCCCGACGCCAGGAAGGGTGTGCAGGGGGGTGATGTGCTTGGCTTCAAGGTGCGCCTGCGGCCCAATGCCCGAGAGCATCAACAACTGCGGCGAGCCAAATGCACCGGCACTGAGGACGACCTCTTTGTTGGCGTGGGCTGTGTGCAACTGTCCGCCGTGCAGGTACTCGACGCCTACGGCGCGTTTGTTATCCAGCAGAATTTTTTGCGTGTGCGCGTGTGTGATGACGGTGAGGTTGGGGCGGTTCAGGTGGGGCGTGATGTAGGCTTTGGCAGCACTCCAGCGTTCGCCACCGTCTTGCATGGCTTGCGTGGGTCCGCAGCCGAGTTGTTGTTCCCCGTTGTAATCTTTGGTTTGTGCCAACCCCGTTTGTTCACACGCTTTGACAAACATGTCGTTCAACGGGCTGGGGCTGCGCAGGTAACTCACGGGAAGGGGCCCGCCCACGCCGCGGTAGGCGTCCGCGCCAAAACACAGATTGTTTTCTGATTTTTTGAAGTAGGGCAGCACGTCTTCGTAATTCCAGCCTGGGTTGCCTAAGCTGGCCC
>CANJNX010000197.1 GCA_947475495.1 Comamonadaceae bacterium
CATTGTTCCGTTCGACCGCTGAAGGTGAAACCGGCCACGCGCACGGTCACCTCGAATGGCTTGAGCAGTGCGGTGATCCCGCAACTGGCATGCCTTTTGGTAGCACCCGTCAAAACCTCGCCTCCGCAGTTGCTGGCGAGACCCACGAGTACACCGACATGTACCCCGGCATGGCTAAAACAGCCCGTGACGAAGGACATGACGAAGTGGCTGACTGGTTTGAAACTTTGGCAAAAGCTGAGCGTTCACACGCGAACCGCTACGCCAAGGCTTTGACTGAGTTGGTTGATTGATTTTTGACTGAAGGCCTTAGGCCTTCAGAGTGAATCGTCCGTTTTGGGTGTTGCGTGCAGCACCCAATTCAGAACATTCCCTCTTTTTCGCATTGACTGCATATTCCTATTGAGATCCCCCATGGCAACAGAAGGCAACCTCCAAGCGCCCACCCGTCACCCGATTGACTGGAAAGGGCCTGACTACTACAACGAAGCGTCTGTCTTCCATGAAATGGAGCGGATTTTTGATATCTGCCACGGCTGCCGCCGCTGCGTGAGTCTGTGCGGATCGTTTCCTACGCTGTTTGATTTGGTGGACGAGAGCAAGACCATGGAAGTCGATGGCGTTGACAAAAAAGACTACTGGAAAGTGGTTGACCAATGCTATTTGTGCGACCTGTGCTACCTCACCAAATGCCCGTATGTTCCACCGCATGAATTTAACTTGGACTTTCCGCACACCATGCTGCGCGCCAAAGCCATTAAGTTTAAAAAAGGTGAGGTCAGCACAGGTGAAAAACTTCTAGCAAGCACGGATTTGCATGGCTCGTTTGCCGGAATTCCTATTGTGGTGCAGGCAGTGAACGCCATCAATAAAACGGACCTTGCACGCCAAGTCATGGAATCCACCCTGGGCGTGGACAAAGACGCTTGGCTGCCCACATTGGCCACCAAAAAATTCCGCTCCAGCGCACCCAAGGCCAAAGCCACGGTGGTGCAAGACGGTGCGAAAACACCGGGCAAGGTGGCTATTTTCGCAACCTGCTACATCAACTACAACGAGCCAGGCATTGGCATGGATTTGCTAAAAATCCTAGACCACAACGATGTGCCCTATGTCATTGTGGACAAAGAAAAGTGCTGCGGCATGCCCAAGCTCGAGCTCGGTGACTTGGACTCGGTGAATGCCTCTAAAGAAGCCAATATTCCGGTTTTAGCGCGTTATGCCAAAGAAGGCTATGCCATTTTGGCTGCTGTACCGAGCTGTGCTTTGATGTTCAAGCAAGAAATCCCTTTGATGTATCCGCAAGATACAGATGTGCAGTTGGTTAAGGAACACATGTGGGATCCCTTTGAGTACCTGATGCAACGCAAACGCGATGGATTGTTGAAAACCGAGTTCACCACCCCGCTTGGAAATGTGAGCTACCAAATCCCGTGCCACGGACGGGTGCAAAACATCGGTAAGAAAACCGAAGAGATGCTCAAGATGATCCCTGAGACGACGATCAACACCTTGGAGCGCTGCTCGGGCCACGCGGGTACGTTCGGCGTGAAAAAAGCGTACCACCAGCAATCCATGAAGATTGGCAAGCCGCTTTTCAAAGCGATGGCCAATATGAAAGACGGAAGCAAGCCTGACTTCATCAGCTCGGACTGCCCTTTAGGCGGCCACCACATTGCGCAAGGCTTTGAAGTCAACGGCCTGGGCGCCCCAGAATTACAACACCCCTTGAGTTTGGTTGCCAAAGCCTACGGACTCAAATAATCAACGCGAAAGAACACCATGCAATTAACCGGCAATATCACCCCTGAGAGCCTTATGAGCCTAGAGGCCTACACCAAGTTCAGAAAAACCAACAAGCCCATGGTGATGGCGCACCGCAAATTGCGCAGTGTTCAGTTGGGCGACAACATCAACCTGCAGTTTGAAAGCGAAACAACGATTCGCTACCAAATTCAAGAAATGCTGCGCATTGAAAAGATCTTTGAAGAAGAGGGAATCCTGCAAGAGATCGAAGCCTATGCCCCATTGATGCCTGATGGGCACAACTGGAAGGCGACCATGCTTTTGGAATACCCCGATATCAATGAACGCAAGCGCGAACTCGGTCGACTGATTGGGGTAGAAGACCGCATGTTTGTCGAAGTCGAAGGCCAAGCGCGGGTGTATGCGATTGCAGATGAAGATTTAGACCGTGAAAACGATGAAAAAACATCGGCCGTTCACTTCGTTCGTTTTGAGCTCACCCCAGCGATGTGCGCTGCTGTGAAAGCAGGTGCAGGGGTCAAGTTGGGTTGCGATCACACCAACTACCCAGCACACACCGCCATTGCAGCCGAAACCCTGGCCTCTTTGGCCAGCGACCTCAAAGGGTAAATCTCAAGATTTAAGCAATCTTGACTGCAAACGCTTGAGTGACACCCAGACGCCAAGCGCCACCAAGGGAATCGCAGCGGCTGAGGTTGTCTCAGCGCTCAATGGCCAGCCTATAAAGTGGCCCGCTTTGGCAAGATAGCCGACTAAGCCGACGATGTAGTACGTTATTGCGGCAACCGACAAGCCTTCCACCGTGGACTGCATTTTGAGTTGCAGGTCTTGGCGTTGGTTCATCGTGGCCAGCAGGGCTTGGCTGCTTTGTTGCTGCTCAATTTCTACCCGTGTTCTCAATAAATTACTGATGCGCGAGACCCGCTGGGACAAAGCGTCTTGGCGGCGTGTGGACCATTCGCAGGTACTGCGGGCAGGCGTTAAGCGCCGGTCCATGAATTCACCGATGGATTGCATTCCTGCCAAGCGCGACTCCGCAATATCTGCAATGCGTTTATCGACCAGCTCGAAATAAGCAGCACTGGCTGAAAAGCGGGAGTGGGTCGCTGCATGCTGGCTCTCCACCTGCCCGGCCAAACGGGTCAGCCGGTCCAGCAATTGGGGCTCATCTTCGCGTGTTGCGAAACGAATGGCATTGGCAAGCTCTGCCAACTCGCGCTCTGCGGAGGCCAGAACTTGGGCTGCATCGCGCGCGGCTGGCAAGCCCAGGAGAGCCGCCATGCGGTAGGTTTCAATCTCTAACAGCCCTTGGACCAAACGGCCCAAGCGGCGCGGTGTCATGCCACCCACCAACAGCACCATGCGCGAGTAACCATCGGGGTGAACTGCAAAGTCGGTATAGACCTCGCCAAACCCGTCGGCCACAGTCGAGGCCACCAAGGTCTCTTCATTGAGTAATTGCCGAACCAGTTGGGGTTGGCCTTCTTGCATCAAAGGGAGAACCCACAAATGCAAGCTGGCTAAACACTGACCAGGTAATGCAGCCAGCCACGATTGGTTGACTGCGTCCACTGCCAGATCCTGCTCAGACTGTGAAGACGGGACGTTTTTGCTGAAGGTCCAAGTCACAAATTCAGTATGGAGTTCCCAGCGCAAACGGTATGCGCCTAAATCTAAGCGGATGTGGGTGGACTGGCTGTCAGGAAGCGGCAGGTGGTGGTCTCTTGCAAGCGCAGCA
>CANJNX010000198.1 GCA_947475495.1 Comamonadaceae bacterium
GAATTGCCAAGCGGGCATCTAATAGTTTTTCAATCGCCAAGGATGCGGCTTCACTCAGAACGCCGTCGCTGGTCGCTTCGTCATCGCTCGTTAAAAACCCATGCGCAACTGCCGCTTGACGAAGCAACTCTGAGCATGCGCGTTGACGCAAATCATCTTCAGACAAAAGTGCCTCTGCGTGATGCAATGCGATGCCGTTCACACGTGCGACGCTGGGTTCGGATATGTAGATATCTGACATCGTGCAGTCCTTAAACACCCGCGCCGGGGTGGCGCGCTGCGTTGTGGGCTGCGGGTAGGTTTAAACGGCGAGAGCGAACCACTTGGTACGGACGCACTAAATACGCCACCGTGCCAAAGCCGCTCCACACATGAACCAAGCGCGTAAAAGGGAAGATGAAAAATACCGTCATCCCCAAGAACATATGCAGCTTAAAGACCACCCCGGCTTGCGCCAACAGCTCTGGCGCGCCGGATTGAAAAGTCACAATGGTCTGCGCCCAAGCAGCAAGTTTCATCATCATGCTGCCGTCTAAATGCTGCGCTGACAAAGGAATCGTTGCCAATCCCAAGGCCAACTGCAACCAAAGCAAGACCAACAGAACAATGTCACTGGTTTTAGAGTTAATGCGTATGCGCGGCTCAAACAAACGGCGATGCAAAAGTACGGTCACTCCAATAAATCCTAAAACCCCAGCCACCCCGCCACTGACCATTGCCATCATCTGCTTCGATCCCGCATCCAGAAAATTCTCATACACAAAATGGGGCGTCAACATGCCAAACAGATGGCCAAAAAACAAAAACAAAACGCCCACATGGAACAAATTGCTACCTATGCGAAGTTGGCCCGCTTTGAGAAGTTGCGATGAGTCACTCTTCCAGGTGTATTGGTCGCGGTCAAAGCGGATCAAGCTGCCAACCAAAAAAACGGTGAAGGCAATGTAGGGGTACACGCCAAAAAGAAAATAGTTGAGTGCGTTCATACAGAAGCTCCAGTCGCAGTGGGGACTTTTTTGACAAAGTGAATGGGTTGGGCCTGATCGGGCTTGGTTTGACCTTTCACAGAACATCCATCAAAGACGACCGGCTCTTCCCACGCGCAATCCAAAGGCTCATCGGGCGCCACTTTCACTGCATGGGCCTTTTCACCTGCAAGCTCCATCAAAGCACCTAAAACACTTGCGTAAGGGGTACTGCGTTGCTGCAGCGCGCTAAAAATCGCGTTAAAGATATGCGCCATTTCCGCCAAAAAAGCCCGTGCTTCCAAGGGCGGCTGGGTTGAGACAAATTGCAAAACAACCGGCAGGTAGTCTGGCATTTCATCGGGAGTGAGAAACAATCCGGCCTTTTCGTAGGTCTGGGCCAAGTCAATCATGGCGGGCCCGCGGTCGCGTGAATCACCATGCACGTGTTCAAACAAATGCAGTGAAGTCGCGCGCCCTCGGTCAAAGAGTTCCACATACTGGGCTTCAATACCCAAGACATCGGCCCCGCCCAGTGTGGCGATTAAAACGTCTAACTCTTTCAAACGCTCAGGTGTCATCGCGCGCTCTTCATGCAGTGCAGTTTGCATTTCGCTTAAATGGGCGCGCAGCGTGCTGTCGGGGTAAGACAGCAAATGAGCCAGCACCTTGAGACTCATGGATGCAGCCGTTGGTTTGGAAAATGCCATGGTTTATACCTCCGCCTTGATAGGAATGGTTCGCTTCTTCGTTGAGCCAAACAAGCTGATCTCACTGATTCCGTCAGAGCACCCATTACCAAAGGAGAAGCCGCAGCCTCCACGCATGTCAAAGGTATTTTCTGCGTATTCACGGTGGCTGCTAGGGATAACAAAGCGGTCTTCGTAATTGGCAATTGCCATCACGTGGTACATCTCTTCGACCTCCGCTTGGCTCATTTGGACCTGATCGAGTGCAGCGGTATTGATTCGCCCATCAACGTGTTTTTCACGTTGGTACGCTCGCATGGCAAGCATGCGTTCAAGGGCGCGTTCAACTGGCGCGGTATCACCTGCCGTTAACAAGTTGGCCAAATATTTGACGGGAATTCGCAGCTGCTTGACATCTGGGATTTCACCGTTGATACCGATATCACCGGCCTGCGCCGCCGCGCTGATAGGCGACAGCGGCGGAACATACCAGACCATCGGAAGCGTTCGGTATTCGGGGTGCAGTGGGAGCGCCACCTTCCAGTCCACGGCCATTTTGTAGACCGGACTTTTCCGAGCCGCTTCCATCCATTTGTCAGGAATACCATCGATTTGCGCTTGCGCTATGACGGCGGGGTCATTGGGATCTAAAAAGATATCCAGTTGCGCTTGGTACAAATCACGGTCGTGCACCACACTTGCCGCTTCTTGAATGCGATCTGCGTCATACAACAATACGCCGAGATAGCGAATGCGTCCTACGCAGGTTTCCGAACATACCGTGGGCTGGCCAGCTTCAATGCGGGGGTAGCAAAAAATACACTTTTCTGCTTTTCCTGATTTCCAGTTGTAGTAAATCTTTTTGTAAGGGCACCCGCTGACGCACATGCGCCAACCGCGGCACTTGTCTTGATCAATCAGAACAATACCGTCTTCTTCGCGCTTGTAAATCGAGCCTGAGGGGCAACTTGCCACACATGCAGGGTTGAGGCAGTGCTCGCACAAACGGGGCAGGTACATCATGAAGGTGTTTTCAAACTGCCCGTAGATGTCTTTTTGGATATCGTCAAAATTTTTGTCTTTGCTGCGCTTAGAAAACTCGCCGCCCAAAATTTCTTCCCAGTTGGGTCCCCACACGATTTTCTCCATCCGTTTCCCCGTAATCAGGCTGCGTGGCCGGGCCGTAGGGGCGGCTTTCATCTCAGGAGCCGATTGCAGGTGCGCGTAGTCAAAAGTAAAGGGTTCGTAGTAGTCGTCTATTTCAGGCAAGTTCGGATTTGAAAAAATGCGCATCAAAAGCTTCCACTTCGCGCCTTGGCGGGGTTCAATCTTTCCATTGGCCAAGCGCTGCCAGCCCCCATTCCACTTGTCTTGGTTTTCCCACTCTTTGGGATAACCGATTCCGGGCTTGGTTTCTACGTTGTTAAACCACGCATACTCCATTCCAGGCCGACTGGTCCATACATTTTTACAAGTGACCGAACAGGTGTGGCACCCAATGCATTTGTCAAGGTTGAGCACCATGCCGATTTGTGCGCGAATTTTCATGCGTTTTCTCCTTGGGCTTCTTCTTCAAGCCAATCGACTTTGTTCATTTTTCGAACCACTACGAATTCATCGCGGTTGGTGCCGATGGTTCCGTAGTAGTTAAAGCCATAACTGAACTGTGCGTAACCACCAATCATGTGGGTGGGCTTGAGCACAATGCGGGTTACCGAGTTATGAATACCGCCGCGCATGCCCGTGATTTCTGAGCCCGGGGTGTTGATGATCTTCTCTTGCGAGTGGTACATCAAAGTCATGCCGGGGTTCACCCGCTGACTCACAACCGCGCGGGC
>CANJNX010000199.1 GCA_947475495.1 Comamonadaceae bacterium
AGGCGATGGCTTCCGGCGATGTCCAGATCGGACAAGTAGGCTCAAGCCCCTTGACTGCTGCTGTGACCCAAGGGCAAGACATCAAGCTGTTCTGGATTTTGGATGACATCGCTGATGCGGAAGCACTGATTGCACGCAACGGAAGCAACGTCAACTCCGTCAAGGACCTCAAAGGCAAAAAAGTAGCTACTCCGTTTGTTTCTACTGCACATTACCAGTTGATGGCAGCAATGCAACTTGATGGATTAACCGCCAAAGATGTAAACGTATTGAACTTGCGTCCCCCAGAAATTGCTGCCGCCTGGGAGCGTGGAGACATTGACGCTGCCTTTATTTGGGACCCTGTTCTCTCCAAGATCAAGGCCAACGGTAAAGCCATTGCAAGCTCTGGTTCGATCGGTCAAAAGGGGTACCCCACCTTTGACGGCATTGCTGTCAACTCCAAATGGGCTGCCGAACATGAAGCCTTTATGGTTGCCATGGTGAAAGCCTTGAACAAGGCGGACTCCGAGTACCGTAGCAACAAAGCTTCTTGGAACGCGAACACTGCGCAAGTCAAAGCTATTGCAAAGGTTACGAAGGCAGACGTCCAAATTGTTCCTGCGGCAATGGCGCTCTATGTTTTCCCGACTGCGGCTGAGCAACTCGGCCCCAAATGGCTCGGTGGTGGCGCAGCAACAGCAATGGCTAAAACAGCCGTATTTTTGAAAGAGCAAAACCGTATTCAAGAAGTGAAGGCAGACTACTCTGCTTTTGTAACTGACGCTTACGTTAAAAAAGCAATGGCTAAATAAGCCGACTGCTTTTTCAAACCAATAAGGGGCGACTACTTTTTAGTTCGCCCCTTTTTTTATTTGACTACTTTTGATTTCTAAATGCCTACATTGAATATCAAGGACTTGACTTTGAATTACGCCGTCAAAGGCGGAACTTTACAAGCGCTTGCTCCTGTCAACATGACCATGCACGATGGGGATTTTGTCGTTGCCTTGGGTGCATCGGGTTGCGGGAAAACGACGCTGCTCAATTGCATTGCCGGTTTCTTACCGCCCTCTTCGGGGGAAATTTTGCTCGATGGCCAACCGGTTGTGGGGCCTGGCGCAGACCGCGGCGTGGTCTTTCAAAAGCACGCCCTGATGCCTTGGCTTAATGTGCTCGACAACGTAGCGCTTGGCTTGCGCTTGAACGGCGTTAACAGCGAAACACGCAACCGCATCGCCAAAGAAAAACTCGGCCTCGTGGGCTTGGAAGCCTATGCCGAACGCGCGGTGTACGAGCTCTCTGGCGGCATGCAACAGCGTGTGGGAATTGCCCGCGCTTTGGCCAGTGACCCCGCCGTGTTGCTCATGGACGAGCCCATGGGCGCATTGGATGCGTTTACCCGTGAAACGGTTCAAGAAATTTTGCTGCGCGCTTGGGCGCAGTCCAACAAGATGGTGTTCTTTATTACCCACTCGGTAGAAGAAGCTTTGTTTTTGGCCACGCGCTTGATTGTGATGAGCCCGAGCCCTGGTCGCATCACCCACACCTATGACAACGTTCCGTTTTCGCGTGAATTTTTATCCCACGGCGATGCGCGTAAAGTGAAGTCTGAACCCGAATTCATTCGTATGCGCGAAGAAGTTCTTGCCATCATTCATAACCGGGAGGCCGTCCATGTCTGATGCCAACACCCCTGCAAAGTCCTCCGCACCACTGAAGACCAGTGCCTTCAAGGTGCCCGGTGAAGGGCCCAGTGCCCTTATCAGCATCGCCACCGTAACGGCCATATTGGTTTTATGGTTTGTCTCCACCAATCTGGGGTGGATTAAGCCCATGTTCTTGCCGTCACCCCAGGCTACGTTTCAGCAGTTTTATGAGTACCTCACTGGCGCTGCCAATGACAAGCCATTGTGGGAACACTTTGCAGCAAGCATGTTCCGTGTTTTTACGGCTTTTTTCTTGGCTTGCTTGATTGCTATTCCTCTTGGAATTGCGATGGGAATGTCTCGGGTATGGAAGGGGATTTTTGATCCCCCCATTGAGCTGTACCGACCACTGCCCCCGCTGGCGTATTTGCCCCTCATCATTATTTGGTTTGGAATTGACGAGCTACCAAAGATCTTGCTTATTTTCTTGAGCTGCTTTGCGCCCTTGGCCATGGCTGCACGCTCGGGCATGCGCAGCGCTTCGCAAGAACAAATGAACGCCGCTTATTCCATGGGCGCGTCTTACAGCCAAGTGATACGGCACGTTGTTCTGCCTGCCGCGATGCCTGAAATTTTGGTGGGCATGCGTGTTGCCATTGGTTTTGGCTGGAGCACCTTGGTGGCCGCCGAAATGGTGGCCGCCAACGTCGGCCTGGGCCAAATGGTCTTGAACGCGTCTAACTTTTTGCGCACCGATATTGTCGTGATGGGCATCATCGTGATTGGTGTGGTTGCCTATATGTTTGACTTGCTGATGCGTTGGGTTGAGCAAAAACTCGTCCCCTGGAAAGGCAAGTCCTAAGGCAAGAAGCGGCTTGTCTTGATGGGCTGCGGGTGGCTTAGGCCAGCAACTGCAGTTTGCGCCGGGGCGTGCCCCGTGCGCGGGCCAGTGCATCCATCGCCAAGCCCAAGGCTTTGATGCCTTCCGAAATTTGCTCTGCAGCAATCGACGACAGGCGCAACCGAAAGTAGGGGCAGGGGTAGGGCGGGTTCATAAAAAACGCTTCGCCTGCTTCAATCAAAACCCCATGCTCGCGCGCTATCAGTGCCAGCTCCGCAGAGTCCACCCACGCCGGCGCACGCACCCAGACGGATGCACCGCCGGAGGGCAGGGCACATTCAAAATCCGGCAGGTACTTGGCCAAGGCGCGCGCCACCAAGGCCATGCGCTCTTGCATGGCGTGGTTGACGCGCCGGGCGTGGGCGTCGTGGTGGCCCAAGGAGAGGAACAGCGCAAACGTGTGCTGTAAAAATGCGCTGGGATGGCGCACCATCGCATGGCGCAACTCGCGCAGCTCGGCAATCAACGCGCGCGGTGCAACGATATAGCCCAGCCGCAAGGTAGGCGAGAGACTTTTAGAGACGGAGCCCACATAAATCACCCGCCCCACTTTGTCCAAGCTCTTGAGCGCAGGCATGGGGTCGCCTTCGTAGAGGTTTTCTGCTTCGTAGTCGTCTTCAATAACTACAAAATTCTGGGCCTCGGCTTTTTTCAGCAGGAGCTTGCGTCGCTCTAAGCTCAGCGTGCTGGTGGTGGGGCTTTGGTGTGAGGGCGTCACAAAAACATAGTCCACCGCCGGCATGCGCTCCACCACCAGGCCTTGTTCGTCTACCGCCACCGGAACACAGCGCGGATGGCGCAACGCAAAACTATTGCGGGCGTGCGGGTGGCCCGGCTCTTCCAAGCCCACGCGCTGGGTCTCATCAAACAAGGCTTCGGCCAGCAGGTAGTACGCATGCTGCGCGCCCACTGTGATGAGAATTTCTTCGGGCAAGGCAAAAACCCCGCGCTTGGGCAG
>CANJNX010000200.1 GCA_947475495.1 Comamonadaceae bacterium
ATGACCGGTGGTTCCTCGACCGGATTGCCACCCACATCCTGGCGTGCGAAGGCGATAGCCACTGGGTCTTCTTTGACGGCAACTACCAAGAATACGAAGCCGATAAGAAGAAGCGTTTAGGCGAAGAGGGTGCCAAGCCCAAGCGCATGCGCTACAAAGCATTGAAGTAAATCGACCACCGATTGAAAAGCCCAGCCTGTGCAAACAGCTGGGCTTTTTTTATGCTGGTTTGCGCTTATTGACCAAAGCGATGCCAACGCCCACCATCGCCAACGCACCTAGCAAAGACAGGGTCACGGCTTCACCGAGCCACAAAGCGCCAAAAATCAACGCAAATACCGGCGTTAAAAATGCAAAAGTGCCGATTTTGGTTGCGGGATAGCGACCGAGCAACCACATCCATGCCAGATAACTTGCAAACGCGCCAGCGGTGGATTGAATCAAAAGGGATGTGAGCGCAAAGCTACTCCAACTGCCTTGCCAGACTTCATTGGAAAAATACGACAGAAGCAGCAAGGCAATCGCGCTCACGCCGACTTGGTAGAAAAGCATTTTCTCGGCGCTGGCTTTTGCCATGGCCGTGGTTCGGATCACGATGGTCGTGATGGCCCAGCAAATGCCGCCGCCCACACCGAGCAAGTCGCCCCAATGCTGAAGAGGCGTGAGCTCTTGCAAAAAACCTTCGCGCAAAGTGAAGGCTACCGCACCAAATGCAAAAACCAAACCCAGCCATTGCACGGCGCTTAAGCGTTCAGACTTGACGATCCAAGGCAATATCAGAGCAACCCACAATGGCGCCGTGTAAACAAACACCGTGAGCCGAGAGGCTGCGCTGTATTGCATACCTGAAAAAAGGCAGAAAAATTCCAAAGCAAAGAAACCCCCTGTGAGCAGACCTGGCAACAAAGTTCCATCGCGCTGCCACAAAGGAATCTTGCGCCACAGGCACCAAAGCCATAAAAAGAAGCTTGCCCCTGCGAATCGCAAGCCGGCCTGAAGGTTGGGCGGAACTTCTGCCAAGGTCGCTTTGACTAAGACCTGCTGAAAACCCCACAAAGCGCAGCATGCCAGCAGTATGGAGACAGCGATTGGATCAAGATGGTCTTTGCGTTGGATGGTGACAGTCATTTAAAGCGTGGGGTGGATGGCGTTGGTATAAAACTGGCCGCCATGGTAAAGCAAGGGATTCACTCCTTGCAGGTGGCTGCAGCGTTCTACCTCACCCACAAAAATTACGTGGTCCCCTTCTTCGTGGCGACTGCGGTTAAAGCACTCAAATGTGGCTACAGCCCCTTCAATCAAAGGAGCTCCATGCTGTCCCGCACTCCAAGCTACACCAGCAAAGCGGTCTATGTTTTTAGTGGCAAATTGACTGCCCAGATGCGCTTGTTTGGCACTGAGTACATTGATAGCGTAATGGGTACAGGCACGAAGCACTGCCATCGATGATGACTTCAGTGCCAAGCTCCACAAGACAAGGGGAGGCGCCAAAGACACCGAGTTAAAAGAGCTTACTGTGAGTCCGACCCAGCCCCCTGCTGGGTGACACGCCGTCACTACCGTCACTCCGGTCGCAAATTGCCCGAGCGCTTGGCGAAACTCGCTTTGGTCGAAGGTTGGGGTTTGGGCTTGAATCGGTGCGAGTTCGCCGGGCTTGGGGGAATGGTTCAAATCAATGGCCTAGTATTTTGGACAAGAAGTCTCGGCTTCGTTCACTTTGGGGGTTGTTGAAGAAGTCGTGCGGGTTGTTTTGCTCGATGATTTGACCTTCATCCATAAAAATCACCCGATCTGCAACGGCTTTGGCAAATCCCATTTCATGGGTAACGCAAATCATGGTGATCCCTTGGTTGGCCATCTCGATCATGACGTCTAAAACTTCCTTGATCATTTCCGGATCCAAAGCCGAGGTGGGCTCGTCAAACAACATAATTTTAGGCTTAAGACACAAAGCCCTTGCAATGGCAACCCTTTGCTGTTGGCCGCCTGAGAGTTGCAAGGGGTACTTTGCGGCTTGCTCGGCGATACGGACACGCTGGAGTTGCTCCATGGCTTTTTCTTCGGCCTCTTTTTTCGGCATCTTGCCCACCCACATGGGAGAGAGGGTGAGGTTTTCTAAAACCGTGAGGTGCGGGAAAAGGTTGAACTGTTGGAACACCATACCGACTTTTTTGCGAACGTCGTCAATGGCCTTCACGTCATCGGTGAGCTCGACGCCGTCTACCGTGAGGTGTCCTTCTTGGTGTTCTTCAAGGCGGTTGATACAGCGAATGAGGGTGGATTTTCCAGAGCCCGAGGGGCCGCAAATCACGATACGCTCGCCTTGCTTGACGTCAAGATCAATATCGCGCAACACATGGAAGTTGTTGCCGTACCATTTGTTGACCTTGTTGAATGTAATGATGGATTCAGACATGAAAATTCCTAGCGAAATGAAGTTTGGCTAATTAACGCAAACGGCTTTTATTGACTTGTTTCTCTATCCACAGGCTATATCGCGACATAGAAAAGCAAAAGACAAAGTAGATCACTGCAATAAACAGATAGCACTCAATTTTGAAGGGCCGCCAGTCAGAGTCCCCGTTGAGTGCCAAGCTCATAGCGCCCGTGAGCTCGTACAAACTGACGATGGTGACGAGCGAAGTATCTTTAAATGTAGAAATAAAGTTGTTCATGATGCCCGGAACCACGGCAGCTAAAGCCTGGGGCAATACGATCAGGCGCTGGGTTTGCCAGTAGGACAAGCCTAAGGTGGCAGCCGCTTCTATTTGCCCTTTGGGTAGCGCCTGCAAACCACCGCGAATGACTTCTGCCATATACGCTGCAGCAAACAAAGTAATTCCTGCAACAACGCGCACCAATACATCAATGCTGACACCTTGCGGCATGAGCAAAGGAAACATGAACGAGGCCATGAACAGCACAGAAATCAAGGGAACGCCGCGCACCAACTCAACATACACCGTGCATACACTGCGAATCGCAGGCAGGTTGGAGCGCCGCCCCAGAGCGACCACCAAGGCAATAGGAAAGGCCATGGCCATGCACAAGGTGGCCAACATGATCGTCAGTGGCAGGCCGCCCCAGCGGTCGGTATCGACCACACTCAAACCAAGAACGCCACCGTGCATGACTGTAAAAAAATACGCCAGTACTGCAACCCACAATAAAGCCAATCCAGAACGCCAAAAAGCACGCATACAGCTGACCACGACCAAGCCTAGGAGCAGGGCGGTAGAGCTGATTGGACGCCATTGCTCCTCCAAGGGGTAGCGCCCAAGCAAAATAATGCGGTATTTTTCTGAAACCACCCCCCAACAAGCGCCAGCGCCTTCAGCGTGGCAAGCATCAAAATTTGCAACCCAAACGGCGCGCACCACAGCCCAGTCAAAAAATTGTGGCAAAACAGATAAGAGCAAAGCCCCAATCAACACTGTTCCTAGCGCGGTCTTCCAATCGCCAAAAAGGTTCATAC
>CANJNX010000201.1 GCA_947475495.1 Comamonadaceae bacterium
CCGTGGCCAAGATGCGGCTGGTATCGTGACGCAGCAAGAGCGCAAGTTCTTTATGCACAAAGCCAAGGGCATGGTGAAAGACGTATTTCGGACCCGAAATATGCGCACCTTGTTGGGCAACTGTGGCCTCGGCCAAGTGCGTTACCCCACGGCTGGCAACGCGTACAGCGAGGAGGAGGCCCAGCCTTTTTACGTTAACGCGCCCTTTGGAATTGTGTTGGTGCACAACGGTAATTTGACCAATGCCCATGCCCTTAAGCGGGAGTTGTTCACTGTGGACCACCGCCACATCAACACCGAGAGCGACTCCGAAGTCTTGCTCAATGTCTTGGCCCATGAAATTGAACGTACCACGCGTGGCATGCCCCTCAAGCCGGAGCATCTTTTTGAAGCGGTGCGCAATGTCCATCTGCGCGTCAAAGGCTCGTATGCTGTTATTGCCTTAATCGCCGGGCACGGAGTGCTCGCCTTTCGTGATCCGCATGGCATTCGGCCTTTGTGTATGGGCAGGAGTGCGGGCAATGTGGTTCTTGCCAGTGAATCCGTGGCTTTGGAAGGGACGATGCACGCGTTTGAACGCGATATCGATCCCGGCGAAGCAGTGTTCGTGAATCTCGAAGGTGAAGTGCAAGCCCAGCAATGCGCACAATCGCCGAAACTCAACCCCTGTATTTTTGAGTTTGTTTATTTGGCGCGACCCGACTCCGTCATGGATGGAATCTCCGTCTACCAAGCCCGTTTGAATTTGGGTGAAACCTTGGCCAAACGGGTGATCTCCACCGTACCGCCAAGTGACATTGACGTGGTGATTCCGATTCCAGAATCAAGCCGTCCGAGCGCTGCGCAGTTGGCGCAACTTTTGGGTCTGCCTTACCGCGAAGGTTTTGTCAAAAATCGCTATGTGGGTCGAACCTTCATCATGCCGGGCCAAGAGGTGCGAAAAAAATCCGTGCGCCAAAAACTCAATGCCATTGCCAGCGAGTTCAAAGGCCGCAACGTGTTGTTGGTCGACGACTCCATTGTGCGCGGAACCACCAGCCGAGAAATTGTGCAAATGGCCCGGGACGCAGGTGCGCGAAAAGTGTATTTGGCCAGTGCTGCGCCACCCGTGCGCTACCCCAATGTGTATGGCATTGACATGCCCTCGAGCAGCGAACTGGTGGCCCATGATCGCAACGTTGAAGAAATTCGCGCCATCATCGGTTGCGACGCCTTGATTTACCAAGACGTGCAGGGTATGAAAAAAGCCGTGGGTTCTCTCAACGCTGCGATTGTTGATTTTGATGCATCCTGTTTTGATGGTATCTACGTGACTGGTGATATCACAGGAGATGACATCACGCGCTTGCGCGAAACCCGTGGCGGCCAGCCAGAAGAGCAAGACGATGCTTCGCGTCTTGCGCTCCCCAATTTTGTTGAGTGAATAGCTATGACTGTAAAAAAACTCCCCCCTGGTTTGCATTTAGATACCTTGGCCGTACGCACCGGTATTGAACCTAGCCAATACGGTGAAAACTCGGAAACGATGTACCTCACCAGCAGTTTTATCCAGCCCGATGCCGCTACCGCCGCCCGCCGTTTTGCCCAAGAAGAAGAAGGGTATATGTACACCCGTGTGGGCAATCCTACGGTGACCAGTATGGAAGTGCGCCTGGCTGCACTGGAAGGCACCGAGGCTGCTATTGCAACGTCCAGCGGCATGGCGGCCATTTTGCTTCTGGGCATGGGCTTGCTTCGCGCTGGCGACCATGTGGTGTGTTCGCAGTCGGTCTTTGGTTCGACGATCCGTTTGTTTTCTGGTGAGTTTGCCAAGTTTGGTATTGAAACCACTTACGTTTCGCAAACCGACGTCAGTGCGTGGGCGGCAGCCATTCGGCCCAACACCAAACTCTTGTTTGCAGAGACGCCGACCAACCCTTTAACCGATGTCTGCGATATCCAAGCCTTGGCGGATGTGGCCCACAGCGCAGGCGCCAAATTGGCGGTTGACAATTGTTTTTGCAGCCCTTCACTGCAACAACCTACGCGCTTTGGCGCTGACTACGTTATTCACTCCGGTACCAAGTATTTAGATGGCCAAGGGCGGGTGGTTGCGGGTGCCATTTGTTGCACCCAAAAAGAGGTCGATGACATTTTCTTGCCTATCACCCGAACCGCAGGAATGGTCTTGTCCCCGTTCAATGCCTGGGTGGTTCTCAAGGGCATGGAGACGCTATCGATTCGAATGAAAGCGCAGTGCGCTACGGCCTTAGAGCTCGCCACATGGCTGCAAAACCAGCCCCAAGTAACGCGCGTGTTTTACCCTGGTTTACCCAGCCACCCGCAGCACGCCTTGGCCATGCGCCAACAGTCGGGATTGGGCGGGCCAGTGGTGTCTTTTGAAGTTCGCCATAAAGATGCAGCATCGGGTCGCGCGAATGCTTTCCATGTGATTGACAGCACCCAAGTGTGTTCTATCACCACCAATTTAGGGGACACCAAAACCACGATTTGCCACCCCGCAAGCACTTCCCACGCCCGCATTACCGAGGCCCAGCGCAGCGCTGCAGGCATAGGCCAAGGGCTCATACGTGTGGCGGTGGGACTCGAACATATTGAAGATTTAAAGGCGGATATCGCTCGGGGTCTGGATAGTTTGAAAGTAAGCGCATGACCAAAACCCGGACCCGGTTTGCTCCGTCACCCACTGGCTTTATTCATCTCGGCAATATTCGCTCTGCGCTGTACCCTTGGGCATTTGCCCGCGCCACGGGCGGCGACTTTATTCTGCGCATTGAAGACACCGACCAAGAGCGGTCCACCCAGGCTGCAGTCGATGTGATTATTGAAGGCATGCGTTGGCTGGGTTTAGACCACGACGAGGGACCGTTTTACCAAATGCAGCGCATGGATCGTTACAAGGAAGTTCTCCTTGAATTGCAAGCGACTGGCTGGGTTTACCCGTGTTACATGAGCGTCGAGGCTTTAGACGCTTTGCGTGAAACACAAATGGCGAACAAAGAAAAACCACGCTATGACGGAACCTGGCGCCCTGAGCCCGGAAAAACCTTGCCTCCTATTCCCAGCGGAGTTCAGCCCGTATTGCGATTTAAAAACCCACAAACGGGCGCCGTCATTTGGGATGACAAAGTCAAAGGACGCATTGAAATTAGCAACAATGAACTCGACGATGTGGTCATTGCGCGGCCAGCCCAAGCCGGCGAGCAGGTTGGTACGCCCACCTACAATTTTTGCGTGGTGGTTGATGACATTGACATGGACATTACCCATGTCATTCGTGGCGATGACCATGTCAACAACACGCCGCGTCAAATCAATATCTTTCACGCGCTCGGAAAAACGCCACCGGTGTATGCCCATTTACCAACGGTTTTGAACGCCGAAGGCGAAAAAATGAGTAAGCGCAACGGGGCCAAAGCGGTGACCCAGTATGCGCTGGAGGGTTATTTGCCAGAAGCGATGGTCAATTACC
>CANJNX010000202.1 GCA_947475495.1 Comamonadaceae bacterium
GAGCGCCTGTCGTTAAAACTGTGTGCTGAGCGTGCAGAGCTGCTCAAAATCAAATCGCCTTGCATGCTCATTGTTGACCCTTGATGCTTCATCCTTAATCCAGTTGCATTGCAGGGTAAACGCCAAGCGCAGCATAATTGGGGCATGTCTCTTGAATCCCTATCTCTTGCCTTAGCTCCTGCCTTAGCCCTTCGTCCCTTTGGTGTGGCCCGACTTGATCATTTGGGGGTCATCAAAATCACCGGGGACGACAACGCCAAATTCCTGCAAGGCCAGCTCACCCAAGACTTTGCGCTGTTGGGCCTTCAAGAAGCGCGGTTGGCTGCTTTTTGTAATGCCAAAGGCCGCATGCAAGCCAGTTTCATTGGCTTTAAATACCAAAGTGGTGACCACACCGATATCGTGTTGATTTGTAGCAAAGACCTATTAGCCGCAACGATGAAGCGGCTTGCTATGTTTGTGATGCGCGCCAAAGCGGTTTTGACCGATGCCAGCGCCGAGTTTGCGGTCTATGGTTTGCTTGGGAAGCAAGATGCAACGTCTGCTTTAACCCCTTGGTCCAAAAAAGAGGCAGGTAGCGCGAGCATCGTAGAACTTTATCCGGCACCAGGCCTCGCGCGTCAATTGTGGGTAGGGCCCGCTACAGCGCCCCCCCCGCAGGGCGATGCCATCGATCTCAATACCTGGTTGCTCAGCGAAGTTCAAAGTGGAGTCGCGACTCTGAGCACTCCGATTTTTGAAGCCTTGGTTCCCCAAATGCTCAACTATGAGTCTGTGGGAGGCGTCAATTTCAAAAAAGGATGCTACCCCGGCCAAGAAGTCGTGGCCCGCAGCCAGTTCCGTGGCACTTTAAAAAGACGCGCTTACATCCTCACTTGCAAGCAATCCATGGCAGCGGGTGCGTTGATCTACTCCAGCCTAGATCAGGAGCAAGAATGTGGTCTCGTTGTTCAAGCGGCCACGGATGCGAACGGCTTGTGGTGGGCGATTGCTTCCATGCAAGTTCAAGCTGCCTTAGAGGGACAGTTGACGCTTGCCGCACCTGCTGGGGCTGCGCTGACGCTTCACCCCCTGCCCTATGCGCTGCTTGAAGATATTTAAGATCTTAGACCTTGGTCAGACAAACAGCATAAAGCCGTTGACGGTGGAAAAAATACCCATGAGGCCCAGCCCACAGGGAATCCAAAACAAAACGTGGGCTCCGGTCAAAATGGCCACCGATGTCAACACAATGGCAATTTGCAACAAGGCCTCGGCATAGTCAAACCAGGGGTCGCGCTGGAGGGCAATGTCACGCGCTTGTTCGTGGGATTTCGCCTTGGCCATGAGCTCTTTCTTGCCATCGCCTGTTTCAGGCTCCGACTCGTAGCGTTCAATGTTCTTTTGGTAGTCGCCTAATTTTTTCTCAAGCACGGCTTTCGCTGCGGGGGTATTTTTTTCTTGGGCTAACTGCACCTGAATTTGATCGGCAGCAATTTTGTAATTGGTCTGGCGAATGCTTTTTGCTTGGTAAAAGGAATAAGCGTTAGCCGCCAAAATATTTTCAGCCATGCTGTCTTTGCCAGCATTGCTTCCTCCCAAACTGGCAATAGCCAAGCACATGGCTAGTAGCGACACCAGCATGGCACAGCGCGCACGAAAAGGATCTTTGGTGTCCTCAGGCAGGTCGGTTTCAGGCATATCGCTCATGGATTTTTCTCTTCTAAAGCTTTTGATTTTTTGGCGTCGGAAATATGCTTTTCTTCTTCCATCTGATGGATGATGGCATGGACTTGGTCATCAGACATACCCAGCTTGGCTTGCATTATTTTCAGTTTGGCTTGCTCTTCTTCGGTCACCACGCCATCGGCCAACACGGCACGCACTTCCATCTCGTATAAAGCCTGACGACGCTCAACCTGAGCGGTGTAAGCAGTCGCGACCACACCGGTCAAAATAGCCGCCAATGCAATCGACAGAATTTGCGTAAAGATGACAAGAACTGTGCCTAAAAAGGTGACCGGATCCACATTCCCCCAGCCGGAAATGATGGTGAGCATGAACCAATGCATGGCTGCAGGAATCGAGGGGAAAACTTCGGGTTGGTCGTGTCCTTCAATGATGTAAATCAGCGATGAGAAAAGCAGGCAACTGATAAACAGCAAAAAGATGGCAGATGAAAAGGAATCTTTTTCTGCCTTGACTGCTGCCACCATGTCTTCAAACGCACTGTTATAGCGCGACAACTTAAAAATTCGCATCAGGCGGAACATCCGCAAAACCCGCAAATCAGCACCGGGGAAAATCAATTGCAAGTAAAAAGGCACCGTACTTACGAAATCAATGATGCCGTAAAAACTAAAGAGATATTCCTTGCGTCCTTCCCATTGGCTGCCTTTTTCGACGAGGTATTTCTCACCGTAGGACCATACGCGCAAGATAAATTCCACAGAAAAAACGAGAACGCTAAAAACGTCAAAAGCGTGAAACTCTGCTTCAAAAGTCTCGTGAATATGCGGAACGGATTCCAAAATGATTCCAACCACGTTGGCAACCACGAGCAGTGCCACAAAAATTTCGACGAAATGGCTGTACTTATCGGGGACGGTACCGTCCATGATTTCGTAGGTACGGTGTTTAATGCGGCGGTAAGTCGAATGCCTTTGGGTCATGGATGTCATACCGGGCTCAATGCTTTGCTGTTGATTTGTTTTTGGCACTGAGCATCATGGCTTCGACCTGTTCATCGCTGAGACGGTAATGCGCTTGCAAACGCTTTAAGGTGTCTTTCTCATCCTCAGACACATGGCCATCAGAAAAAACCGCCCGTAATTGCGCTTCAAAAGCGGCTTTCTTGCGCGCAACCTGGTTAGAGAATGCTGACGCCACAATACCCGTCATGATCGCTGCCATACACACGCCCAAAAAGCCGGTGATGAGGGCAATCGCCTCCCCTGCTTTGGTCGTTGCATCTACGTTCCCATAGCCTGAAGTAATGGTGACGATGGCCCAGTAAATCGAGTGTGGGATCGTTCCAAACAATTCGGGCTGGGCGTGTCCTTCTGCAAAGTGCATCAGAGACGCCGACACGATGGTGGCGATCGTTAGTAAAAAGACGGCGGAACCAAACGCTTGGCGCTCAGAGTGGATGGCATGAAACAAATCTTGCAAAGCCGTGTTGTACTTGGAGAGCTTCAAAATTCGAAGCAGTCTCAATACGCGCAAAATGCGCAAATCCAAGGTAGGGAAAAACATGTGCAGGTAGTGCGGCATCGTGGCAAAAAAGTCGATCAAACCAAAGGGGCTAAAAATGTACTGAAGTCTCCCCTTCCAACTGCCACCATTTTCATGATCGTACTTCGCACCTAAGGACCACACCCTGGAAATATATTCCGCAGTAAAGAACATCACGCTCCAAAACTCGAGCTCGTGGAAGAAGTCTTTGTAAACCGCGTGAATTTCCGGAACAGAATCCAGAATCACCGCAGAACA
>CANJNX010000203.1 GCA_947475495.1 Comamonadaceae bacterium
AATCCCCCGATTGGGCCGCTTGGCGTAACAGTTCACCTGCTTTTTTGATGGCCTCGTTGCCTTTGATGGCCTCTTCTCCGATGTTGAGAAGGCCCACCGTCGGTGAAGCTTCGCTTTTCAAAACCGAGACCAACGCGGAACCCATGACAGCGAATTGAAGCAAATGCGCGGCCGAGCAATCCACATTCGCACCGAGATCTAGCATGGTGGTTGCGCCCCCGAGCGCATTGGGAATTTGTCCTGCAATCGCTGGGCGCTCTATACCGTCTATCGTTTTGAGAACGTAACGAGAAATCGCCATCAAAGCACCGGTGTTGCCCGCTGAAACGGCTGCTTGCGCTTTAGCTTCCTTCACTTGCTCCACAGCAATCCGCATGGATGAGTCTTTTTTCTTTCGCAAGGCCACTTCCAAGGGGTCGTCCATTTCAACGACTTCACTGGCTGTCACGATGATCGCGCGTGGATGCGAAAAATGTTGCAACGCGGCAGGCAACCCTACCAAAATTAAGCTCACATCCGGGTAGGCATCTAAAAACTGTCGGCAAGCCGGCAAGGTGACCTTTGGGCCATGATCCCCCCCCATACAGTCCACTGCAATTGTGATCATGACGTCTTGCGCTCTAATTCAGTTGAAAACAGCGTTCGATAATGCGAAAAGCCCGACGCTACAGTCACTGCAGCTTCGGGCTTTTTGCGAAATCGGCGGCTTACGCTTCAGATTTTGTCTTCAAGACCTTGCGACCACGGTAAAAACCCGTAGGGCTGATGTGGTGACGCAAATGGATTTCGCCAGTGGTAGGCTCCACAGCAATACCTGGCACGACCAAGGCGTTGTGTGAACGGTGCATTCCACGCTTGGAAGGCGACTTTTTATTTTGTTGAACTGCCATGATGGGCTCCTGAGCAAAGGTGCTGCACAGGTTGCAACACTAAATGGGTTGGTAAAGGGCGTTGTAAATCACGCGGTAAGCCCTCGATTATAGCCCAACACAGGCCCCATTCCCATTCCTTACCCAGTGATCAATCTACAGCACCTTTTTTTAGCTTCCCTAGTACCGCAAAGGGGTTGGGCTTATCGGCTTCTACTGCAATGAAATCAGTGTCTGCCACACTCAGTTTTACGGGGTGCGGGCAGGTGGGGTGCTTGGGGGCCGAAGGTAAAGCCATGAGGAGTTCGTCCTCGACCAAAGACAGCAAATCAAAGTGCTTGCTGATCACCAAGACATCTTCTTCTGAGGTTTCATCCTCCACTTCGGCCAGCGCCTCTGTCGCCACAAAACGAAACGTGCGGTCACATTGGACCTCCATTTCCACTGGTCCCATGCAGCGCTGGCACACCATCGGCAGGCGGGTCTGCGCCTGTAATCGCACCCAGGCCGAAAAACCGCCAGCGCTATCGGGTCGCATGTCGCCTTGCGCCTGGAAATTCACCTCCGTATTCAAAGAAGTTGCGTCCGACTCTTCCATTAAACGACTGAAGTTACTGAGTTTTTCAACCCCTCGCAACGCAGCAGCCGCTTTAGCAAAAGCAGCAATGGAAAGACTTTTGGCCGAAAATTCTGGGTTCATGCCCGCAGTGTAAGAGAATCGCGTCATGCAGCACCTTCACCAAAGAAACATTGTTCTTGGCTCTACTTCGGTTTACCGTCGCGAACTATTAGCCCGTTTGCGCTTGCCATTCAGCGTAGTGCCGTCACACGTCGATGAATCACCCCTGGCGGGCGAATCTCCCGCTGCGCTTGCTGCTCGGTTGGCGCTTGGCAAAGCCCACGAAGTGGCAAAACTCCACCCGCAAAGCGTGGTGATTGGCTGTGATCAAGTTGCAGATCTGCACGGCACAGCGCTTGGAAAACCAGGAAATTTTGAGCGTGCGATGCAACAACTGCAAGCGATGCGGGGGCAAACAGTTCTATTCCAAACAGCTGTGGCAGTGGTCTGTCTTGAAAACGGTTTTTGTGAGCAGGTGTTAGTCCCTGTTGCTGTGAAATTTAGATCGCTGAGCGACCTTGAGATTACCAACTATCTGCTTTTGGAAGAACCCTATGACTGTGCTGGAAGCGCAAAAAGTGAAGGACTTGGCATTGCTTTGCTCGAAAGCATTGAAAGTGATGACCCCACAACCCTGATCGGACTGCCATTGATTCGCACCAGTGCCATGCTTCGCGCTGCAGGTATTTCTTTGCTGGGTACAACATGAACTCCCAGCCCAGTTCAACATTGGGGAAACTCTACTTGGTGCCGGCGCCCCTTGACTTTGGATGTGCCCAACAGAGCCCTCTTGACCAATCCATGCCCATGGCCACCCTGAGCGCAGCGGCCGGCCTGCAACACTGGATTTGTGAAAACGCCAAATCGACACGGGCCTATTTAAAACGGATTGCAGAAATCACGCCATTGGCGGCTACCTTGCAAAGCCTCGATCTTCAAGAGCTGCCGCGCGAAGTCCATAAAAAAGGGGACCACCATGGTGAATTTGACGCACGCTATTTACTTCAAGCCGCACTAGCGGGTCACGCTATGGGCTTGGTCAGCGAAGCCGGTATGCCCGCGGTGGCTGACCCGGGGTCTTCCGTCGTGCGAGCTGCGCATGATTTGGGTATCGAAGTGGTTGCCTTGGTGGGGCCGGTGTCCATGCTTTTGGCGCTGGCTGGCAGTGGGCTCAATGGGCAACATTTTGCTTTTGTCGGCTATGTGCCCGCAACCCCAAGCGAACGCGCCCAACGCATTAAGGAACTCGAGAATCACGCTCTCAAAACGGGGCAAACCCAAATACTGATTGAAACGCCCTACCGCAACCAGGCCTTGCTCCAAACCTTGCTGCAAACACTCCAACCTACTACCCGCTTAGCTAGCGCAAGTGGATTGACCCTGTCGAACGCTTGCCACCACAGTGGCTCGGTGAAACTCTGGCAGCAACGTCAATGGACCGTCGATAACAAAATTCCTAGCGTTTTTTGTATTGGCCGTTAGCGTAAAGCGGGGGCGGTTGTGATGGTGCGGCCAATCGATTCGCCCATCGATGCGCCAAAACGCTTAACCAAGCGCTCAGCTACATTATCGCGGCGGGTGTAGTCAATAATTTCAGGCGCTTTGGCTACTTCGCGTGCCACAAAATCCAAATTGCCCAATTGGTCAGCCAAGCCCATCTCCACAGCTTGCTGTCCCGTCCAAAACAAACCACTGAAAGTTTCAGGCGTTTCTTTTAACCGGGCACCTCGGCCTGACTTCACAGCACTGATAAATTGCTGGTGAATTTGGTCCAACATCGACTGGGCAAACAAACGCTGCTTGTCCGTTTGGGGGCTAAACGGATCCATAAAACCCTTGTTTTGTCCCGCAGTCATCAACCGGCGCTCTACCCCAAGTTTGTCCATCAAACCGGTGAATCCAAACCCATCCATCAAAACCCCAATGCTGCCCACAATGCTGGCCTTATC
>CANJNX010000204.1 GCA_947475495.1 Comamonadaceae bacterium
GACATGGATGGATCAAACAAAGATTGAAAAGACCCCTAATTGTCGCAGTATTGTGAAGGTCTTTCTTTGGGGTCGCCCCCTAGGGTCCATCCTATTGCATTGCCTCCAGTTTCATAGGCAAAATGCGATCCTATTTTGCAAAAATACACTATGAAAAACTCTCCAAAAATCACCGTTCACAGCGCCGACTTTCCAGTACAACGTTTATGCCACTGGGAAAGCCACAATCCCCAGGGCGTGTTTTTGACCCAACCGCTAGGTGCCGGTGCCGTGGTGGACGTCACCTGGGGTGAGGCGGCTGCGCAAGTACGCTCCATGGCCGCATGGCTTCAAAGCCAAGGCTGGCCCCAAGGCAGCCGGGTTGCGATTTTGGGAAAAAACAGTGCGCACTGGATTTTGGCCGATCTGGCCATTTTGATGGCAGGCCATGTGTCTGTCCCCATCTACCCCACCTTCAATGGTGAGGCCTTGCGCTACATCCTTGACCACAGCGAAGCCCGCGCCTGCTTCGTTGGCAAGATGGATGACTCTGCCAGCTTGAAAAGCGTACCCGACCATGTTCCATTGATTGCCTTGCCCTTAGCGCCCCAAGGCATTCCTGGCGTGCATTGGGAAGACTTGGTAAATCAAACCTCTCCCCTGCAAGGCACACCCAACACGCAGTCCGATAGCGTCTGCACCATCATTTACACCTCAGGAACCACAGGTAATCCCAAAGGCGTTGTCCAAACGTTTGGGGCGATTGCCTGGGGTTTAACAAGTGCAACCCAGCGCGTTCATATGAACAGCAACGACCGCTACATCTCTTACCTTCCCTTGGCGCATGTGGCTGAGCGCATGCTGGTCGAGCAAGCCTGCTTGCGCTTTGGCGGTCACATCTTTTTTGCCGAGGCTTTAGACACCTTTCTGCTAGACCTGCAGCGCGCTCGACCCACCATCTTTTTCTCTGTGCCCCGTTTATGGGTCAAGTTTCAACAAGGCGTGTTCGAGAAAATGCCGGAGAAAAAGCTCAAAATGCTTTTGTCGATTCCCTTGCTAGGCGGCCTAGTGAGAAAGAAAATTTTGAAAGGTTTGGGATTAGACCAATGCCGCCTTGCTGCTGGTGGAGCGGCCCCTATGCCTGCCGATGTTCTGTCGTTTTTCCGAAGCCTGGGTCTGGACTTGATCGAGGTGTACGGCATGACCGAGAACTGTGGCGTGTCCCACTCAACTTTGCCAGGCTCGCCGCAAATCGGCTCCGTTGGACTGCCCTACGACGAAGTAGAAAGCCGCATTGATCCCGAAACGGGAGAGATACAAATGCGCTGCCCTGCCCTGATGCAAGGCTACTTTAAAAGCCCGGAGCAAACAGCACAAACCATGACCGCCGATGGGTGGCTGCGCACCGGTGACAAAGGCCAAACCGATGCCCAAGGCAATTTAAGCATCACCGGTCGCGTCAAAGACATCTTCAAAACCAGCAAAGGCAAGTACGTGGCTCCCGCCCCGCTAGAAGACCTTTTGGTGATGCACCAAGATATTGAAGCGACTGCTGTGACTGGTGCCAATCTAGCGCAGCCTTTGGCGATTGTGATGTTGTCACAAGAAGCCGTTCAACGGATCCAAGACCCAGCGGCCAAAGCAGCCTTGACCCGATCACTCGAGGCGCACCTTCAAGCCATCAACCAGCAGCGTGATCACCACGAGCGCATGGACTATCTCGCCGTTGTGACTACGCCATGGACCCCAGAAAACGGATTCGTCACCCCGACCTTCAAAGTCAAACGCAACCGCATCGATGAAGAATATGCACCCCACTTTGAAGAATGGTCCCGAAGTGGAAAACCAGTGGTTTGGGTGAATTAATTTCCTATTGGGAAATACCAGCCCTTGTCTTTTGATAGCCCCTTGAGTCAGAGTCAAGGCTTTGAACTACTCCACCAGGACGATGCACTCCTTGTTCTGAACAAACCCCCGGGCTTGTTGAGCGTTCCTGGGCGAGGTGAAGACAAACAAGACTGCTTAAGCGCACGGGTGCAAGCCGAATTTTCGGATGCCTTGGTGGTTCACCGGCTCGATATGGCGACCTCTGGGCTTCTCTTGATGGCGCGGGGTCTATCGGCACAAAAAAAACTCAATGCCGCTTTTGAAAACCGCCAGATTCAAAAACGCTACGTGGCTTGCGTCGCGGGTCATTTACCCATGGACCCCCAATGGCAAACCATTGACCTGCCTATTTTGGTGGACTGGCCCAACCGACCCCTACGCACCATCCACCCCCAAGGGCAGGCCAGTGTGACCCGCTGGCGCTGTATTGCCAACGCAATTCCTGCTTTAAAAGGAACAAGCCGCCTCGAACTCGAGCCCCTCACCGGCAGAAGCCACCAACTTCGGGTGCATTTGCAAGCCTTAGGGCACCCCATTGCAGGCGACCGTCTTTACGCGCCCACGGATGTGCAAGCCCTTGCACCCCGACTTCTTTTACACGCCTGCGCGCTGACCTTTCCCCACCCACTCAGCGGTGAAACCCTCACATGGCACTGTCCGGCAGATTTTTGAGAGGCCAAGCCCTAAAATACGAGGGTGACCTCCATTCTGAACGCCGACCTCCACTGCCACTCCGTAGTTTCGGACGGCACACTCACCCCTGAAGCGCTTGCCCAGCGGGCCCATGCCCATGGCGTCGAGCTGTGGTCGCTCACCGACCATGACGAAATTGGCGGCCAAGCGCGAGCCGCTGCGGCTGCTAAATCGCACGGTATGCGCTACCTCACCGGGGTTGAAATCTCCGTGACCTTTCTCAATAAAACCGTCCACATCGTTGGACTGGGTTTTGATGCTGACAATGCAACGCTGCGCCAAGGCTTGCTGCAAACCCGCGGCGGTCGGGGCCAGCGTGCCAAAGAAATGGCCCAAGACTTAGCCCGGGTTGGCATTCATGGTGCGTATGAAGGGGCTTTGAAATTTGCCGGCAACCCCGAATTGATTTCACGCACCCACTTTGCCCGCCACTTGGTCGAAGCAGGCGTGTGCAAAGAAACCAATGAAGTCTTTCGCAAATACCTCACGGAAGGCAAACCTGGTTTTGTAGAACACCGTTGGGCCCAGCTCAAAGATGCGGTGCAGTGGATCACCGGTGCAGGCGGAATGGCTGTGGTTGCACACCCGGCACGCTACGGATTCACCGCCAACGAAGAGTTTGCCTTGTTTACCGAATTCAAAGGCCATGGGGGCCAGGGCGTAGAAGTGGTCACGGGCAGCCACACCACCGCCGAGTACGTGGTCTACGCAGATGTAGCCAAAGAATATGGGTTGGCAGGATCGCGCGGAAGTGACTTTCACAGCCCCTTAGAGAGCCACACCGAACTCGGAACCTTGCCTTATTTGCCTGGGAATCTCACCCCCGTTTGGGAAGTTTTGTCCTCGCGGATTCAGTAAGCGCTGGCA
>CANJNX010000205.1 GCA_947475495.1 Comamonadaceae bacterium
AGCGCACGGTTGTGGTCAAGGCGCAGCATCGCGGTGAAGTTTTTACGTGGCAGATCAGGCGCACTCTTCATGGCGATATACGCATTGGTATTGGCAGGGTTGCCCACCACAAGCACTTTGACATTGCGGCTTGCAACGGCATTGAGGGCCTTACCTTGGGCTGTGAAAATCTCCCCATTGACTGCCAACAATTCAGCGCGCTCCATGCCAGGACCCCGGGGGCGTGAACCAATCAACATGGCGTAATCCACATCTTTGAATGCAGTCATGGGATCGCTGTGCGCCTCCATTCCAACGAGCAAGGGGAATGCGCAATCTTGCAGCTCCATCATCACACCTTGCAAGGCTTGCTGGGCTTTTTCGACAGGAACTTCCAACAAACTTAATACGACGGGTTGGTCTTTTCCGAGCATCTCACCGGAGGCGATGCGAAACAAAATGGCGTATCCGATTTGACCTGCTGCGCCAGTAACGGCAACGCGAACGGGCTTCTTGCTCATAAAAAACTCCTGGAAGTGTTGTTAAAGTGGTGAATGCTGGTTTCGCATGAAAATTTGACCTGCACCTTGCATTAGAGTTTACCCTGAGCGCTTCGCCAAAGTCAAGCTGTCTTATGTCTTATATAAGATATGATTGGGTATCAATTCGAGACTGACTTGAACCTTACTTTTCACTGCATTTTTTTATGCCCACTGAGCCCATTTCAACCAGTTCACTCACGAGCAAACCTCTTGCATCAGAGTCGGAAAGTCCCATTGAAATGACTGCAGTCATAGCAACGCCTTCTTTCAGCCCGCTGTACCAACAAATCAAGGTCCTGCTGCTCCAAAGCTTGCAGTCTGGAGAATGGAAATCGGGCGCAGCCATACCCAGCGAGCAAGATTTGGCGCTTCGCTACAAGGTAAGTCAAGGAACCGTTAGAAAAGCCATCGACGAGTTAGCGACAGAAAATTTGCTGGTGCGCAGACAAGGCAAAGGGACTTTCGTGGCCACGCACGCAGAGCACCACGTGCAATACCGCTTTCTGAAATTGTTCCCCGACAACGGTGACCCCAATAGCGAAGGCCCAGCACAGCGCAGAATCATTGACTGCAAGCGCTCACGCGCTAGCGCAGACATTGCAAAAAAACTAGATTTGCGCAGTGCAGAGCCCGTTTTGCAAGTTCGCCGCGTCCTCTCCTTTGCGTCCAAACCCACCATTTTGGAAGACCTGTGGCTTCCTGCGGCGCCCTTCAAAGGCCTGACGGCCGAACGACTTGGCAACTACGATGGCCCCATGTATGCCTTGTTTGAAACTGAGTTTGGTGTTCGCATGGTCCGGGCCGAAGAAAAAATTCGTGCCGTATTGCCGGATTCTGAACAGGCTTTATTGCTTGGCGTCTCTTCAACCACTCCCTTGTTGAGCGTTGAACGCATTGCCTACACCTACAACGACGTCCCCATGGAAATGCGCCGTGGGCTCTACCTTACGGACACCCATTACTACCGCAATGAACTCCATTAATTCTGACCGAAGTCAAAGGCTAAGTTGCAAGCCCACTGTCAGATTGGTGCAGTGCAATAGAATTTGTTCTGCTTGAATGAAAAGTTACAAGTCAGTTACCTCTTAGAAAGTCTCTGCCCATGTCGTCGACCCTGCCTCCGTCTCGCCCCAAACGGCCTGAATTTCGAAATATCAATGCACTGACCGACTTACCCAGCTACCGCTTACCTGTCGCGGGAATCGTATCGATCTTGCACCGCGTCAGTGGCGCTCTGATGTTTGTATTGATGCCCTTCATCATTTGGATGTTTGACACGTCGATTTCTTCAGAAATCTCCTTCGCCAAATTCACGCAGACATTTTCTGTCGGCTTGGGATTTGTTCCGGGTTGGTTTATGAAACTGGTCGCGCTGGCACTGATTTGGGCCTTTTTGCACCACCTGATTGCAGGTTTGCGCCACCTTTGGATGGACATGCGTCATGCCGTGAGTAAAGAATTCGGTAAATCCTCGGCAATTTTTACGCTCGGTGTGAGCGTGGGCTTAACCCTTGTGTTGGGTGCCAAATTGTTTGGTTTGTACTGAGCAGATCAGTCACTCCTTCATTTCAAAAAATCAAAGGATCAAATCCATGGCAGTAAATTACGGGTCTAAGCGCATTGTGGTCGGCGCCCATTACGGATTGCGCGACTGGCTTGCACAACGTGTCACCGCTGCGTTGATGGCAGTGTTCACACTCATTGTTTTAGCCCACCTCATTTTTTCCAAAGGACCCATTGGTTATGACCTATGGGCCGGTATTTTTACAAGCCAGTGGATGAAGGCACTGACCTTTGTCATCATCATCGCCCTGCTCTACCACGTCTGGGTGGGCATGCGTGACATCTGGATGGATTACATCAAACCCGTGGGAATACGACTCACGCTTCAAGTCTTGTCCATCATTTGGCTCGTTGGATGCGCCGGATGGTCTATCCAGGTTTTGTGGCGCGTTTAAGCGTCTCCTCATACAGGCACTCAATTCATGTCTTACTCAGTATCCAAACGTAAATTCGACGTCGTTATCGTAGGCGCTGGCGGCTCTGGCATGCGCGCTTCCTTGCAACTGGCGCGCGCAGGCCTTAACGTGGCGGTTTTGTCTAAAGTTTTCCCCACCCGTTCGCACACGGTGGCGGCCCAAGGCGGTATTGGCGCGTCACTGGGAAATATGAACGAAGACAACTGGCATTACCATTTTTATGACACTGTCAAAGGCTCCGACTGGCTCGGCGACCAAGACGCCATTGAGTTCATGTGCCGTGAAGCACCCAAGGTGGTGTACGACCTTGAGCACATGGGTATGCCGTTTGACCGCAACCCTGACGGTACGATTTACCAGCGCCCTTTCGGCGGCCACACTGCCAACTACGGCGAAAAAGCCGTAGAGCGCGCATGTGCCGCAGCCGATCGCACAGGCCACGCCATGCTGCACACGCTGTACCAACAAAACGTCCAAGCCAAAACCAGCTTCTTTGTAGAGTGGTTGGCCATGGATTTGGTGCGCGACGCCGATGGCGATGTGGTTGGAGTCACGGCAATTGAAATGGAAACCGGTGACGTCCATATTTTGGAAGCCAAAACCACCTTGTTGGCAACCGGAGGCGCTGGACGCATTTTTGCTGCATCGACCAATGCTTTTATCAACACGGGTGACGGCTTGGGAATGGCAGCTCGCGCTGGTATTCCTTTGGAAGACATGGAGTTTTGGCAATTCCACCCCACGGGCGTGGCTGGCGCGGGAGTCCTTTTGACTGAAGGCTGCCGTGGCGAGGGTGCTATTTTGCGCAATTCCAACGGCGAGCGTTTCATGGAGCGCTACGCTCCTGCTTACAAAGACCTGGCGCCGCGCGATTACGTCTCACGCTG
>CANJNX010000206.1 GCA_947475495.1 Comamonadaceae bacterium
ACGACCAATATCCAAGCACGCAACAATCCGCGCCAGACACCTCTTAGCAAAGTTGAGAAGAATCCAGCGACCAATGACCCCATCACACCGTCTCCGCAAACAACTCTCGTCCGATCAGCATCCGGCGAATCTCACTGGTTCCTGCGCCGATCTCATAGAGTTTGGCGTCGCGCCATAAACGCCCCAGGGGGTAATCGTTGATATAGCCGTTGCCCCCAAAAATTTGAACGCCTTCGCCAGCCATCCAGGTGGCTTTTTCAGCACACCAAAGAATCACGCTGGCGCAGTCCTTTCGGACTTGACGCACATGCTCGACGCCTAACAAGTCCAAATTTTTTGCCACCGTATAGGCAAAGGATCGCCCGGCTTGCAGCACGGTGTACATATCGGCGACCTTGCCTTGAATGAGTTGAAACTCTCCAATGCTTTGGCCAAATTGTTTGCGGTCATGAATATAGGGAACGACGCTGTCCATCACCGACTGCATGATGCCCAGCGGCCCGCCTGTAAGAACGGCGCGTTCATAGTCCAAGCCACTCATCAATACCTTGGCGCCATTGTTGATGCCGCCTAGTACGTTGCCCAAGGGTACTTCGACGTTGTCAAAAACCAGTTCGCCGGTATGGCTGCCGCGCATCCCGAGTTTGTCGAGTTTTTGCGCGATGGAAAACCCCGGCATGTTTTTTTCAATGAGGAAAGCCGTCACCCCGCGGGCACCGAGTTCGGGCTCACTTTTGGCGTACACCACCAAGGTATCGGCGTCGGGCCCATTGGTGATCCACATCTTGTTCCCGTTCAGGAGGTAGTAGCCGCCCTTGTCTTCGGCGCGCAGTTTCATCGACAGCACATCGCTGCCCGCGCCGGGCTCACTCATCGCGAGCGCACCCACGTGTTCGCCGCTGATGAGCTTGGGAAGGTATTTTTTGCGCTGCGCTTCGCTGCCGTTGCGTTTGATCTGGTTGACACACAGATTGCTGTGCGCGCCGTACGACAAGCCGACCGACGCACTGGCGCGAGAAATTTCTTCCATGGCCACCATGTGCGCCAAATAGCCCATGTTGGCCCCACCATATTCTTCGCCGACGGTGATACCCAAAACGCCCAGGTCGCCCATCTTGCGCCACAAATCCATGGGAAATTGGTCAGTGCGATCGATCTCGGCTGCGCGCGGCGCAATCTCGGCCTGTGCAAATTCACGCACTGCGTCGCGCAAGGCATCAATGTCTTCTCCCAATTGAAAATTCAGTCCTGGCATATTCATGGCATTCATCCTTGCAGTGTGTGGTTCATTCAGATTTGGGTAGGGGAGCCAAGGTTTGTTGCATCACGGCGCACGCACTGTGCTTGCCTTGGTCATCAACATGGACGATGTCAGCCGTTGTAACAATAATGCGCCGCCCCGCGCGAACGACTTTGCCCGTGGCGCGCAGTTCACCGCCTTGAAAGGCCGCGAGAAAGTTAATTTTGTATTCCACGGTGGTGACGTCCATGCCTTCTTCTAGCACCGTGAGTCCTGCGTAGCCGCCAGCGATATCCGCCAGCGCTCCCATTGCGCCGCCATGAAAACCGTTGCGCTGTTGGGTCACTTTTTCGGAGTAAGGCAGCGCAATTTCAACCCATCCGTGCTCCACCCGAAGCAGGCGCGCTTGCAAGTGCACCATCATCCCTTGGCGATTGAGACTGTCTTCAATGCGTTGCCACAAGGCAGAAGGGGTGGCCTTATGCGTTGGCATGCGCGTCCCCTTTGGATTTGACCTTGCGCTTGACTGGAGCCACCCCCGCCTTGGACAGCAAGGCGCGGGCTTCGCGCTGGTGCACTTTGATTTCCTCAAGGTTAGCTTGCAGGTCAGCCATCTGGTCTTCGATTTGGCTGCGGTGGGTGTCAAGCACACGCAAAAACTTTTCCAGTTGAGCGCCGGTATCGCGGGGGCTGTCATAGGTTTCGATGATGTCTTTGGCCTCGGTCAAACTCAAGCCCAAACGTTTTGCGCGCAAAGTGAGTTTCAGTCGGGTGCGATCGCGCACGCTGTACACCCGGTTGCGCCCCCCAGGGCCGGTGCGTTCAGGTTCTAACAAGCCCAAGTCTTCGTAAAAGCGAATCGCGCGGGTAGTCAAGTCGAATTCTCGTGCGAGGTCGCTGATGCTGAAAGTGATGTTCATTCGGAGTTCACAGACAATACAAGAATGATGGCATACCAAGGTGACAGGTCTATTCGCAGGCCGTGCCTACAATAGACGCAATTGACGTTTACGTAAACGTCAATTATGAAGCAAAAAACAGCCCTTTCCATGAACGCACTCGAAAACCAACTCCACTACCCCTTGGGCGACGCCCTGCCCGAAAGCGGTCGCTGCATTGAAGTGGCCCCCGGCATCAAATGGATACGCATGGCCTTGCCGTTCGCCTTAGACCATATCAATTTATGGCTGCTGCGCGATGCCCAGAAAGGGGAGAACGGCATGGTTGACGGCTGGACCGTGGTGGATTGCTGCATTCACAAAGAAGAATCCAAAGCCCAGTGGGAAGCGCTCTTTGTCAACGAGTTAGAGGGTATGCCTATTTTGCGGATCATCGTGACCCATATGCACCCGGACCATATCGGTTTGGCGGCATGGCTGTGCGAGCGATGGAGTGTCGGCATGTGGATCAGTGGGACCGATTTCCAAGTCGCACGTATGGCGTGTTTAGGCGCCAATGGATTTGGTGGGGAGCGTTCCGCCGCTTTTTTTGCCATGCATGGCCTCAATGACCCTGAAGCGGTTCAAGCGATCAGCGCCCGTACGAATTATTTTCCTAACTTGGTGCCTTCGGTACCGAACCACTACACCCGCTTGATGGATGAAAAAATAGTGCACATCGGAGGCAAATCCTGGCGCTGTATCAGTGGTTACGGCCACGCGCCAGAGCATATGGCTTTGTACTGTGACGAGCTGCACATTTTGCTCGGCGGCGACATGATGCTGCCGCGCATTTCGACCAATGTCAGCGTCTATGACCAAGAGCCCGAGGCCGACGCGCTCAAGCTTTTTTTAGACTCCATTGACAAGTTCAAGGCTTTGCCTGAGAACACCTTAACGCTGCCTTCGCATGGCAAACCCTTTACGGGCTTGCATATTCGCATCCAGCAGCTGCACGACCACCATGCCGATCGGTTGGCCGAGGTGATGGTTGCGTGTGCAGAGAAAGCATGCAGTGCGAAAGACGTGGTGCCAGTGATGTTCAAGCGGGCGCTGGACATGCACCAAATGACATTTGCCATGGGTGAAGCCATTGCGCATTTGCACGCCCTGTGGTTCGAAGGCAAACTCCAGCGCCAATTGGGCGCAGATGGGGTGTACCGGTTCAGCGCCTTGGCCGCAGCTTAAGCCCTGGCCTCACCAC
>CANJNX010000207.1 GCA_947475495.1 Comamonadaceae bacterium
AAACTCCAAGAATTTATTCTTCCTGCCGGAAGCCGCGCAGCAGCGCTCGCGCATGTTTGCCGAACCGTAGCCCGCCGCGCCGAACGCGCCGTGGTTGCACTGGGCAACGAAGACGCGCTCAAAGACGCACCCCGCCAGTACCTCAACCGCTTGTCAGACCTCATGTTTGTGTTGGCCCGCGTGCTCAACCGCCACCGCACCGATGGCACCGTAGGCGATGACGTTTACTGGAAAAGCGAGCGCATGGCCAGCCAAGGCTAGCGCGGGTTTTTAGCGCGGCGCCAAAATCGACACGGTCAAGCGCGACGTACAGACCATCTCGCCGGCCTCATTGCGTAGGTCGATTTGCCAAACTTGGGTTGTCCGTCCGCGGTGTACTGGCCGCGCGGTGCCAATGACCCAACCGGATTTGACGCCACGCAGGTGGTTGGCGTTGATGTCCAAGCCCACGGCTTGGTGACCTTCGGGGCAGGAATACGCTGCGCCGCATGAGCCCAAGGTTTCTGCGAGCACCACCGACACGCCACCGTGCAGCAAGCCATAGGGCTGGTGGGTGCGGGCATCGACGGGAACCCGGCCCACAATAAAGTCATCGCCCACCTCGACGAACTCAATTCCCAAATGAGAGGTGGCCGTGTTAAGGCTGCCTTGGGTGAGGATGTCAACAGAAATCGGTTTTTGCCAAATCATGCGTAGGGTTCTCCAAAGGGGAGAATTTAACCGATGCGTTTACAACTCGTCCTGCATCCAGTACCACTTGTACAAAAAGTACTGCCCAAACCGGCGAAACGGCGCAAAAGCTTCGGAGCGCACCACGTTGAAAAGATTGGGGTACTGCAAGGCAGAGTTGTAAATCGGAAGATTGAAAACCGCGTGGTCGCTGTCTTTGCCCGCAACGCGCTGCGCCAAACGCTTACCCGCCCAGGTTGAAAAAGCAACGCCGTTGCCGCCGTAGCCGACCGCGTGCCACACCGTTTGCAACGGGTCCGGGCGCGCAATGCGCGGCATCATGTCGTGGCTCACATCCACCCAGCCCCACCACGAGTAGTCAATTTGAATGCCTGCCAAAGGCGGAAACTTACGCGCAATCGCATCGGTTAACAGTTTCAAATGCTGCGGATCTTGCGCATCGGCCCCGGTGATGGAACTGCGGCTGCCCAACTGCAAGCGGTTGTCGTTCAAGAGCCGGTAGTAAAAGCGCAGCGTGCGCGTGTCCGTCATGAACGTTTGCGAGCGAAAATTCGTGGCTTGGATTTCAGCGTCAGTGAGCGGTCGGGTGACCACCGAGTTAGAAAGAATCGGCAGAATTTTGTTTTTAAGCAGCGGCGTCATTTGCTGGCCGGTGTAGCCGCCCGTGCAAACAGCCACCCTCTTGGCCCGCACCACGCCACCGGGGGTTTGCAAATGGTGTATTCCGTTGATCGTTTGCCAGCCTTGCACGGGGCTGGCTGGGTGTACCTTCGCGCCAAGCGATCGCGCTTTGCGCATGAGCTCAAAGGTGAATTTAAGCGGATGAACACCTACGCCATCGGGCTCCCACATCGCGCCTTGGGCATCGCGCTCATCGCAAAATTGTTCTTGAAATTCTTCTTTGCTCAGCATCTTGGCCTGGTAGCCAAAGATATCGCGGCGAACGCGGGTTTGCTCTTGCAGGTACGCCACTTTTTCAGGGCGGTGGGCGACATACAGGTGGCCACCGTCATGGGCATCACAATGGAATTCACGCGTGAGGGCTTTGAAGTTTTCAAAGCCAGTTCGAATTTCGGTGTCGAGTTTTTTCGCCGTGTCGATGCCCCAGCGATCGATCCACTGCGAGCGCGTCAAGCGCCCGCTGGCATTTTGGCCTTGGCCACCGCTGCGGCTGGAGCAGCCCCATGCGGTTTGGTTGGCTTCTAAAACCACAGCCGCAATTCCATGCTCTTGTGCCAAATACAGCGCCGTCGACATGCCGGTAGACCCGGACCCAATGATCGCGACGTCGACATCGATGTCGTTTTGAATCGGCCCATCGTCTTGCGGCGCTGGGCCTGCGCTCGCGACCCAGTACGTGGGTGCGTAATCGCGTCCTGCCCCCGGTGTTTTCGCAACCAGTGGGTCGTATTGGGGGTCGTAGCGTGTGGAAGGCGGTGGGCTAGAAGTAAGCATGGCAAAGTGCCTTGGTAATTATTTGGAAGCAGGGAGGTTGGGCCGGGCCTTGCGAAACGCGTTCTTCACAGAAATTTTTCCATTCTTGAACGTGAAAATATCCACGCCGTCGGTCTCCACGCGGCTGCCGTCCGCAGCGGTTCCTGTAAAGGTCCATTGCGATACGCCAAAATCCCCTTGCACAAAGTGCACGCCGTTGCTCCAATGCGCATCGGGCAAAGCGGCCCAAGCGCCAGCAAATGCTTTGCGAACCGCCTCAGGCCCGACGTGACGCGCTCCACATACATCCGGGCCGCCGGCGGTCATAAAAACGCAGTCATCACTCATGAATTGCATGAGTCCATCAACATCATGGCGGTTCCATGCGTCGCTGAATGCGGCCAGGGTGGCTTCGGTAATGGGTGCGTGGGACAAGGTCGGCTCCAATGGAAAGGTAAGCGGTTCAGAATAGAGATTTTGGGGCCAGTTTGGTAGAGCCAGATCAGGGGTTTCAGCCAAGCCAGCCGTCACTTTGGCGCGTGTCGAAGGGGCAACTGGACCCACCTATCTGGCTCTGCATATACTCCACTGGACCATGAGTACCCTACACCGCACCAAAGACGCCCAATGGGAAAGCCTGTTTGCTTTGCCCGATAAGCCGGCCTTGCCTTTGCAGCAACGCCTGCGCTTGTCCGTGGTCCAAGCGATTTTGGATGGGCGTTTGCCCGTTGGCGCCCTGTTGCCCTCGTCCCGTGAGTTGGCCAAAGTCCTGGGCCTGAGCCGCAATACGGTCACTGCAGCGTATGCGCAACTGATGGACGATGGCTTTATCGAGTCGCGTCCGCGCAGTGGGGTGTTTGTGACGCAAAACAGCCATGCGCCGCAAGCCAAAGATACTGCAGGGGATACTGAGCCTTCGCCGGCGCACGCCGATGCATCCAAAGCGCCGCCAGACTGGTCCGCCCGGGTGCTGCGTTCTTTGGCAGACCAGCGCACCCTGGCCAAGCCTGACCAGTGGCGCCGCTACGCCTATCCGTTTGTGTATGGAACCTACGATCCGCAACTGTTCCCCTCAGAGGCGTTTCGGGAGTGTTGCGTGCACAGCCTGGCGCGCTCGCACTTGCCGCATTGGACGCCGGACTTTGAGCTCAGCGACGTTCCCGAGTTGATAGAGCAAATACGCCTGCGCTTGCTGCCCAAGCGCGGGGTGTTTGCCTTGCCCGAAGAAATCCTCA
>CANJNX010000208.1 GCA_947475495.1 Comamonadaceae bacterium
AAGCAGCATGAGCGCAGACTTTGGCTTTGTGGTTGATGGCGATACTTTGCCTTATTTCGATTACCACTGCGCTTTGCTCAGCCTGCCATTGTTGCTAGGCATTGATGCATCGAATATTCCTTTTTCAGACCACTACCTTAGCAGCCAAGCTGCCGCGCTTGCGGCTTGGAAAAAACGCTTAGGGCCGGCAACCCATCCCCGCGTGGGCTTGGTGTGGAAGGGCAACGCGACCCAAGGGAACGATAAAAACCGCAGCATTCCCTTGGCGGAGTTGTTGCCGCATTTGCCAATCGGTATTGAATATGTGTGTTTGCAAAAAGACATTACTCAAGCCGAAGCGCTCTTGCTCAATCAGCGCCCAGATATTCTGCGCTTTGACCATAATATTCACAGTTTTTCAGATACAGCTGCTTTGTGTGAGTGTGTGGAGGTGGTCGTGAGTGTGTGTACCTCGGTCGCCCACCTCAGCGCCGCTTTAGGTAAAGAAACTTTGGTGTTGCTTTGCTTTAACGCCGATTGGCGTTGGTTGCTCAACCGAACGGACAGCCCGTGGTACCAAAATGCAAGCCTCATTCGCCAATCGCAAGCACGTGACTGGGACAGTGTTTTTACCCAATTGAATGCCCGGTTGGTGTCGAAAACGCATCCAGCCTAATCAGCTACAAATGATGTCGGAAACCACGTTCAATTCTCCAAGTTCAGCTGAGGACTTTCATCTGCTCGGGCTGAAAGCGCTTGACGACGAAAAATATGACCTTGCACTTGAATATTTAACAAGCACGCTAGCGATAGACCCAATCAATGGCGTGGCTTGGAATAACCATGGCAATGCGCTTTCAGCTTTAAATCAGAATGAATTGGCAGTTGAGAGTTATTTAAAGGCGATTGCCTATCAGCCTTCTCCTCCCTATTTGGTGTTTTACAACCTGGCCTCGGCCTATTACAAATTAGGTCAATGGGCTTCGGCGATGGCGCAGTTTGACGTTGCTGTGCAGTGCGAGCCAGAACGCTACGAGGCCTACTTTGGGCGCGGCTTGGTTTGGGATGAAATGTCCGAGCCCTCCATGGCCATTCAAAGTTATGCCGATGCCCTGGAGCGCAATCCCGCTTTTGCCCAAGCGTTTAACAATATGGGCATCGCGTTTCAAAATTTGGGCGTGGAGAGTGCAGCATTGGAATGCTTCGACAATGCCTTGGCCTTGGAGCCCGCGTCTGGCGACTTTCGAACCAATAAAGGATTGCTTTGCCTGCAATATGGCCAGTGGGAGGAAGGCTGGCAGTATTTCGAGTCGCGTTGGCAGACCAAGGCGATGCACAAGCTCATTTGGCACTTTGATTGTCCGCTTTGGCTAGGAAAAGAGGCTTTGAACGGAAAAACCTTGCTCGTTCATTGTGAGCAGGGCATGGGCGACACGATCCAGTTTTGTCGTTTTGTGCCTTTGTTGCTTGCTTTAGGGGCCAAAGTGACCTTGGCGGTACAGGCACCCTTACAAACATTGATGGAGGCCAATTTTCCAGCGGTGCGGGTGCTTCCAGGCATTCCAACCCAAGAAAAATTTGATTTCCATTGCCCGATCATGAGCCTGGGCTTGGCTTTTGCGGCTGATTCCAGCAATATTCCCAATTCTGTCGGTTATTTGACGATTCCGGAGATGGCAGTTGCAAAATGGGCGGCTTTTTCAGAAGAAGGGGTGCGGCCATGTATTGGTTTGGTATGGAGCGGCAGCGCGACCCATACGAATGATGCCAACCGCAGTGTGGCTTTATCAGAGCTTTTGAAGGTCTTACCTTCGGGGCCGCGGTATGTGAGTTTGCAAAAAGAGTACCGAGACGGTGATTTGGCTTTGGCCTTGGGCGCGGGCCTTGAGAATGTCAGCGATCGGCTGAACGATTTTTCTGATACTGCGGCGCTATGTCAACGGTGTGATCTCATTATCAGCGTAGATACCAGCGTGGCCCATCTTGCGGGCGCCTTGGGCGTTCCTACACTTTTGCTTTTGCCTTTTAACGCCGATTGGCGCTGGTTGACAGGGCGCAATGACAGCCCGTGGTATGCATCGCTTCAATTGTTGAGACAGGCCACCCGCGCCGACTGGGCGGGGGCCTTTGCGCAACTTCATTCGGAAATTTTTAAATTGGATGAAAAATGGCGCAAACTTGCGATCAATTGAGTTGCAATTGCAATACAATTTACCCATGAAAACAGCTACCATACCCCCCATTCGTGTCGCTCCGGCTTTTAGAGGTGAAATCGAGAACGTCCTAGAGCAGGGCGAGTCGCTATCCGAATTTGTGGAAAATGCGGTGCGTCAAAGCGTTTTGAAGCGGCAAAACCAAACTGAGTTTGTGCGCAGAGGCATCGCAGCCATTCAAGAGACCCAGCAGTTGGGCAATGGCATTGCGGCTGAAGCCGTGATCGCCAAACTGAAATCTAAACTGTTGTCAGCCCGCAAGAAATTAGCGCAACGAAAAGTATGAGTTTTGCCGTCCTCTTTAGCACGGCTGCAGACGAAGACTTACAAAGAATTTTTGACTTTTTGCTGCTCAGAGAACTCGACAGCGAAACAGCGGATCTAGATATTCCAGAAAAAGCCATTCAGGCCATCCAATCAGGCATAAGCCTTTTGCGCTCATCGCCTTTTGCCTGTCGAAAAGTGGGAGATAGCCCTTTCGTACGCGAATTGATCATTACATTCGGCAGTACGGGCTACGTGGCGCTTTTTGAAATCATCAACGAAACCACAGTCGTCATCGGCGCCATTCGCCATCAGCGCGAAGAAGACTATCACTGACTTCAACGGTCAATGAATTTGAGACAGGCCACCCGCGCCGACTGGGCGGGGGCCTTTGCGCAACTTAGAGAAACAATTGAAACCAGGCTTTAAAGGCCTTATTTCAGCAGGGCCATGACAGCCGATGGCTGTTGGTTAGCCTGCGCCAACATCGCTGTGGCCGCTTGTTGGATGATCTGGTTTTTAGCCAATTGGGTCGTAGCCAAAGCGTAGTCAGTGTCCATGATCGTGCTGCGCGACGCTGTCGTGTTAGCCGACACATTGGTCAAGTTGTCTGCGGCATACGCCATCTGGTTAATGCTCGCACCCAAGGTGGCGCGTTGGCTGTTGATGGAGTTCATCGCCGTATCCAAGGTTGCAATGGCAGTCGCTGCAACAGTAGAGGTCGTGATGGACGTAGTGCTTACGCCCAAGCTGGCAGTGCTCATGGAGGTAACTACCACTGAAATGGTTTGTCCGCTTGTCGAACCGCTTTGGTAAGAAAACGTAGACGTGGCATTGAGCAAATTCATGCCGTTCCAGGTCGTTTGGCTGGAAATACTGCCAATTTGGGTCACCAAAGC